>NZ_JBELQE010000062.1:0-77020 GCF_040270385.1 Methylorubrum podarium
ATCGTGACGGAGTGGAACGCGTTCCGCGCGCTGGATCTGGCGCGGCTGAAGGCGCTGATGGCCGCTCCCGTCCTCGTCGACCTGCGCAACGTCTACGCGCCGGACGAGGCCGGCCGCCAGGGTCTGCGCTATGTCGGGGTCGGCGCGCTGGCGCGCTGCGACTGATCGGACGGCCGCCGTCTCCGAAGCGGGGCCCGTCTCAGCGGGCCGTGCGGCGGGCGAGCAGGAGATGCAATCCCTGCGCGACCAGACCGCCGATCATCGCCGCGCCGCCTTTCACCATGAAATCGACCACCCGACCGTGCCGACTCGCGGTCAGACCCTGGGCGGCCTCGAGGGCCCCGGCGAGGGCCACCGCCGCGAGGAGCGCCAGCCCCCAGCGCCGCGGATAGGAGAGCGCGAGCAGGAAGCCGAACAGGGCGTAGGCGCCGGCCCGCTCCAGGTTCGGCGACGCCAGGACCGGACGCGCCTCGAGCGGCGAGAGCGTCACGGCGACGAGGCCGATGGCCACGATCCACGCCAACAGGCGAACAAGCGTCAGCATAACGTCTCGTGCGCGCAAGCCGGTGCCGAGGTCAAGCGGCGAACACGCCGCGGGCACCGTCCGCTCCGCTCGCTCCACCGTCGACGCGATCAGCGTGAACAGGACCCCGAGCGCAAGGTTGCAGGCGAGCAGGATCAGGAACAGGGTCATGACCGCCTCACGCCACGCAGGTCAGGACGATGTAGGGCCAGCGGGGCGGGCACGACGTCCGCGCCATCCCTTGCGAGCGCGTCAGGCTTCGGCCGGCCTCATGCCCGGGGGCCGATCGGACCTCCCCGGAACGACGGTCCGGTCCACCGGTCGCTGCCAGGGAGGGAGCGGCGCCGGAAACGATCAGGATGATCGAAACGGCCCGGGCGGCGACAGCGAACTTCGGCATCTTTCCCCTCGCGACGTCTCACATTTCGCAAGAAGCGGGTTAGCCTCGACTGTTTGCGGCCATGTTGCGTCAACTGTTGCGTTGCGCCCGTCGCCGGACCGTTGCGGTGCCGAGACGACCCGAGCCGCGACCAGGCGGCAAAACCTCTTTAAGGATGTCCACGACTACTTAAGTGCAAATGATGCCGGATATCCCTAATTTGGAGGATGCAATTCTCCCGAAATCGTTGCCTGCTTGAGTCGTCAGGGCACGGGCTGCCGTGAGATCGGGGCGCGCCGAGGGGTGCGCTGGCTGCGGTGTAGAAGCCCTGAGGGGGACGGGTCATGGTGAGAAGTGGAGCAGTTCATCCGCGCTGGGTTCTGCGCAGGGATGAGCGACGCGCCGGTCGCTACGACGGCGACAAGGTGGTGCGGTGGATCGCACGCCCGACCCTGATGAAGGGGCGCGCGAAGGAATCCGCGAACTCCAACGGAGACGACGGCGCCAAGGGTTACGCCGCTCCCTCCCGCCTGAACGGCTTCACGGGTCTGCGGATCGTCTCCGACTCCTGATCCGGGACGAGCATCACAGGGATCGATGCGGTCTCCGCCCGGTCCCTTTCCGCGGCACCAGGGCCCCGCGAAACGCCGCCGGGATCAGCCCGGCATGGGGCTCCCGCTTCGACGGTGCGGACAGATCCCCGGCGGTGTCAGTGTCTTCGCGCCGGATCCGTCAGGATTCAGGCTGGAGACGGCGGCGGAATCCCTTGGCAAGGCTTTCGGCGCGGTCCATGCTTCCCTTCGAAAGCCGCCGGATAACGCGGCGGCATCGGAGGATCGTCCTATGCTCGCCGCCAACCGTCTGGTCAAATCGGCCTGGATCGCCGTCGATATCACGAAGGAGCGCGCCGAACGGGTGCTCGTGGTCGAGGCCTATATCGCGGTCAGCCCGCTGGAGAAGGACTTCGACGCCCATCGCTACGAGAAGGTCGTGGAGGATGTGCGCCGTGTCCTCGCCGAACATCCCGAGATCGACCGCGCCTCGATCCTGAGCATGCACCGGGATGCCGGCTGCACGGCCCTGTTCCGCAGCCAGCCGGCGCACAGCGCGGCTTGAAACCTCGCAGATCGGCCGGACCGGTCAATCGAGCGGTGCCAGCGACGGGTCCGCGGGTCTCGGCTCATCCCGCCCGGGATTGCGCAGGCCCGGCGTAACGGCGACACTGGGCGGTCCGAGGCCGCCGTCCGGTCTGCAGCCCGAACAGATCGAGCGGGCGGCGCGGCTGCTGCGCTCGGCGATCCGCCGGTCGAACTCGGCCTGACGCGCCATCGATTCCTCGGCCCTGCGCTGCAACAGGATCGAGGCTTCCGTCGGCGGGGCCGCCCCCGCGGGTGCGGCCCGCTCCGCCGGACCGGCGAGGGCCGGCGTGACGAGAGCGAGCAGGGCGAAGGGCGCAGCGCGCATCGGTCGTCGCTCCATTCTCCGGCCGGCGGGCGCCGCCAGCCGGTCCCATGGTAGGGAATCCGGGCAACGGCGGGAAGACGGCGGCCATCGCAGGAGGCGCGGCCGGAGCCGTGCTCGACCCCGCGCGACTTGCGCCCGAATCTACCGGCGGACCTCCTCGGCGCCGATGCCGTTGTCGAGGAACAGGTGGTAGGCCGCGTTGTCGGTCTCGTCGACGTAGGGGTAGGCGAGGGCTTCGAGGGCGGCGTCGAAGCGGGCCCGCTCCGCCGGCGGCACCTCGATTCCGGCGAGCACCCGGCCATAGTCGGCGCCGTGGTTGCGGTAGTGGAACAGGCTGATGTTGAAACCGTCGCCCAGGGCCTCCAGAAACTTCATCAGCGCGCCCGGCCGCTCGGGGAACTGGAAGCGGTAGAGACGCTCGTCGGCAAGCCCCGCGGCGCGCCCGCCGACCATGTAGCGGACATGGACCTTGGCCATCTCGTTGTCGCTCATGTCGGCGACGCCGTAGCCGGCCCGCTCCAGGGCCGCGATCAGGTCGCGCTTCTCCGGCTTCCCGCCGGGCAGGTTGATGCCGACGAAGATGCGCGCGTCGCTCCCCGCGGCATAGCGGTAGTTGAACTCGGTGATCGCGCGGGGACCGAGCGCGGCGATGAAGGCGCGGTAGGCCCCCGGCCGCTCGGGAATGGTGACGCCGAGCAGGACCTCGCGCTCCTCGCCGATCTCCGCCCGCTCGGCGATGTGGCGCAGCCGGTCGAAGTTGAGGTTGGCGCCCGACGAGATCGCCACCAGCGGCCCGGCACCGGGATTCTGCGCCGCCCAGGCCTTGGCCCCGGCGAGACTCAGCGCGCCCGACGGCTCGGAGATCGCGCGGGTGTCGTCGAAGATGTCCTTGACCGCCGCGCACATCGCGTCGGTGTCGACGGTGATCACCGCGTCGAGATGCTCGCGGCAGAGACGGAAGGTCTCCTCGCCCGCCTGGCGCACCGCGACGCCGTCGGCGAACAGGCCGACGCTCGGCAGCATCACCCGGTCGTCGGCCCGGATCGCCTCCGCCATGGTGGCGGCGTCGTCCGGCTCCACGCCGATCACCTTGGTCTCGGGCCGCAGGTACTTGACGAAGGTGGCGATGCCGGCCGCCAACCCGCCGCCGCCGATCGGCACGAAGATCGCCTCGATCGGCCCGGTATGCTGGTGCAGGATCTCCATGCCGATCGTGCCCTGGCCGGCGATGACCTCGGGATCGTCGAACGGGTGCAGGAAGGTCAGGCCCCACTGCGCCTCCAGGCGCCGCGCCTCGGTGAGGGCCTCGTCGAAGGCGTCACCGTGCAGCACCACCTCGGCGCCCCGCGCCCGGCAGGCATCGACCTTGATGGCGGGCGTGGTGCGCGGCATCACGATCACCGCCCGCACCCCGAGCTTGGCCGCGCCGAGCGCCACGCCCTGCGCGTGGTTGCCGGCCGAGGCGCAGATGACGCCGCGATCGAGCTGCTCCCGCGGCAGCGACGCCATCTTGTTGTAGGCGCCCCGGAGCTTGAACGAGAAGACCGGCTGCAGATCCTCGCGCTTGAGTAGGACGGGGCGGCCGAGCCTCTTCGTCAGGCGGGGCATCGGGTCGAGGGGGCTCTCGATCGCCACGTCGTAGACGCGGGCGGAGAGGATCTTCTTGATGTAGTCGGTCACGGGCAGGCTTTCGGCCGCGTCATCGGGCAGGGCTCGCCCGGGACTTAGACCTTCCGCGGCCGGGATGCGAGGGGAGGGCTGGGACGCACCCTCCCGGCCAGAGGCGGATCAGCGCCGGATCAGAGCCGGATCCCGGCATGGACCTGCCCCGGATCGAACGGATAGGCGAAGGCGGCGCCGACGCCGTCGCGAAAGATGCGCACGACCTGCGCGGCCGTGCTGCCGATCGTGATGCTCGTTCCGGGCGGGAGCGTGTGATCGAGGGCCAGCGCCGCGCCGGAGGCCGAGACGTTGATCAGCCGGCCCGGAAGGACGCGCCCATCCTCGAGGGTGACGAGCACGTCCTTGCGCTCCGGGCTGATCCGCGGATGCGCGCGCGCCGGTTGATCGGAGCGTCCCTGCTCGCGCGACAGCGCCAGCAGGGTGCGGGCGACCTCGGCCGCCCGCTGCCGGGACGCCATCAGGCGGACGACGAACAGCTTGTCGTCGGTCCGGACGACCCGGGTGTCGAGCTGGCCGATGTAGCGGATGCTGCAGGTGAGCCGCTCGTCGAGCGCCGGCTCGAAGGCCGAGCGGAAGGTGATGCCCTCCGGGGAAAGATCCTGAGTCACCGCGTAGAAGTCGGGCTGCCGCCGGCTCCAGCAGAGGGCCGGGAGGAAGACGGTGTGGGGATCGGAGGCGGGATGCTCGGTCATGGCCCAACGTGCTGTCGTTGCGCGACATTGACGGCACAGCCCTGAAGGGAAGGCGGACAGAATCCTTCGATTTTTCCGGACTTTTCGCCAATCAGGCATTAGGCCCGAGATGAATGCGCGGCGACGGGTATCGGCCTCGCCCCTCCGGCCGACCTCAGCGCTGATCGCCGTCGATCTCACCTGAACCCGGCTGTCTTCGTCGAGAGATCTGGCGGCCTCTCGAAAATAATACACTGCGTCTAAGCTTGCGATGGGACGAATGATCGCTCGATGCGAAAGCGTGACCTGATGGACGTGATGGAAATCGCGGGATAGTCGAACGACAGTCGACTTCATGCCGAGAACACATACCCCTCATCCCGACTCGGCATGCCGACGGAATCTCGGCCATTCCGTCACTTTTCCCCGCGCCGGTTGTCAGAAGCCGGCCGCTCCGGGCATGGTCCGACGATGAGCGAAACGCCGTCCGACACCGATCGAATTGCCCGTCTCGAGATCCGGCTGACCGAGCAGGAGGCCGTGATCGAGGATCTGAACGCGGCCATCACCGCGCAATGGGGCGTCATCGACCGGCTCACCCGGCAGCTCGCGCGGGTGCAGGAGCAGGTCGAGGAGAGCGCCTTCCGGGCCGGCAGCGGCGCCCCGGAGCCGCCCCCACCGCATTATTGACACCGGACCCGTGTCGATGGTCGTGATGACGGATCGGGCCGGGCTGGCGAAGGAGGACGGGATGCGCAGAGGGATATCGGCTCTCGGCCTTTGCCTCGCGCTCGTGCCGCTCTCAGCGGGCCTGCATCCGGCCCTGGCGTTCGAGCGCGCACCGCTTCCGTCCGAAGCGCCGATGGAGACGTGCCCGAGCCAGGGGGCCGGCTTCATCCGCATCCCCGGCACGACGACCTGCATCCGCCTGTCGGGCCGGGCCTCGGCCGGCGTCGATGTCGGCACGAGCCGCAGCGCCGCCCCGGTGCAGGGCCGCATCGCCGTCGACACCCGCGGCGAGTCCGCCCTGGGACCGGTGCGCAGCTTCGTCCGGATCGACGCGGGACGGCACTGACCGGCGCCGACTCAAAGCCGGCACCGGGTCACGGGCCGGATCAATCGTCCCGGTAGACGCGCTCGCGGCGCTCGTGCCGTTCCTGGGCTTCCAGGGACAGGGTCGCGATCGGCCGCGCATCGAGCCGCTTCAGGGAGATCGGCTCGCCGGTCTCCTCGCAGAAGCCGTAGGAGCCGTCCTCCAGCCGGGCCAGCGCCGCGTCGATCTTGCTCGTCAGCTTGCGCTGGCGGTCGCGGGCGCGCAGCTCGATCGCGCGATCCGTCTCGGAGGAGGCGCGGTCGGCGAGATCGGGATGGTTCTCGTTCTCGCTCTGGAGCGCAGTCAGCGTGTCCTGCGCCTCGCGCAGGATCTCGCTCTTCCACGTGAGCAGCTTGCGCCGAAAGTACTCGCGCTGCCGCTCATTCATGAAGGGCTCGTCGTCGGAGGGCCTGTAGCCGTCCTCGATCGTGACCTTCGCCATCGTCTTTTCCTCGCGCTCCCTGCCGGTCAGCGGCGATCTTGGGCGAGGCTATAATCGAGCCGGGCAAGCTCTACAACGCGCGGATGCCGCCATGCACCGTCTCGCGCGAAAAGCTCCCGCGATGCGGCACAGACGACACGCTCGAATGGCGCCGCCGACGGCATGGGGTTGGTCCCTTCCTCGGTCTCGCAGGCGCGAGACGGTGCAGCCCCGGACAAGGGTTGCCGGAGACCGGGTCCGCCCGGGCGGTCGCCGGTCAGGGTGCGTTCCGCAACCGGACGACGGCGGCGGCGATCTCGTCGGCGAGGGGCTGCGCCAGGGCGTGCCGGTAATGGGTCTGGTCGAAGAAGAGGGCGGGATCGTGCGAGGCCGGCCGCTCGCGCCGCGCATCGATCAGGGCGCTGCGCCCGTGCCGCCGCAGCGCCACCGCCATCGCCTGCCGGCACGCGGCCTCGGCATCGGCGCGCGGCGTGCCGGGGCGGGGGAGGCCGGCGGCGTAGACCGGGGGGAAGACCATGACCACGGCGGTCTCGGCCGGCAGCGCGGCGAGGGCGTCGCCGAGGCGCTCGGCGGCGGGGAAGCCCGGCCCGGCCTTGCCCGGTTCCGCCGCGTCGGGGACCGGGGTCTCGCGGGCGGCGCGGAAGCGCTCGCCGTCGAGGGCACCGAGATTCAGGTAATCCGGCTCGTAATCCCACCAGCCGTCCGCGGCCGCCCGCTTGCGGCGCGGGCCGAGGATCCAGCCGGCCCGGCCGACCACCTCCTGGGCCACGGAGAAGCGCAGGAGGCCGCGCAGATAGGCCAGCGGATCGTGGCTGTAGAGCCAGAACGGGAACGGCTTGTCGTTGGGCAGCGCCGGATCGTCGGTGCACCAGAAGTCGTCCACCGCCAGGACGACCGCCTTCGGCGACGGATGGTGGCGCAGGAACCAGGCGAGCAGGGCGAGTTGCTCTCCCGGCCCGGTCGCGGGGACGGAGAGCTGCACGAAGGGGATGCCGGTCGCCGCCGAGAGCCGGGCCGGCTCGACGAGTTGGATGTGGGAGTTGCCGAACACCGCCCCGTCGAAGGCCGGATCGCGCCCGCGCATCGCCGCGGCGGTGCGCGGCCCCTGGGCGCGCACCGCTCCGGCGGAGAGCAGCGTCGAGCGCCCGCTGTCGTAGGGATCGATCAGGAAGGCCAGCGCGAGGTAGCCGGCGAGCAGGCCGATCGCGGTGCGGAGGAACAGGCGCGCGAAGGCCGCCCAGTCCCGCGGCCCGGCGCTGTCGGAGGCGGACACCATCTCAGTAGTATTTAGCGGCGAATGGGCTGCCAACTGTGTGTGTGAAGCCCCTGGCCGCCAACGCGTTTTTCTCCCTGAGAGGATGCCACCCCGTCAATTGAACCTCAAGGATGGTTGTTTCTGGTCCGGCGAGCATGTGACATTATCGCCTCGCCGCCGTGGCCGCCGCCATGGCGCATCCGAGACCGGTCAGACGTCGATGGGCGCTCGCCTCTGACCTCACCGCATCATCGAAGGCCTTGCGGTCGCCGAGCAGAACCACCTGCTCCCGACCGCGCGTGACGGCCGTATAGATCAGCGAGCGGTCGAGCAACCGCGTCGGGGCCACCGGGACGACGACCCGACGGAAGGCGGATCCCTGCGCCTTGTGAACGGTCACGGCGTAGGCCAGCACGGTATCTTCCAGATCCCTTCCCGTGAGTGCGTGGCGGATACCATCGAACTCCGCTTCCAAGGTATCTCCCACGAACCCCGTGACGTGGCCGAGGGAACCGTTGCGCAACCCGAGCCGGTAGTCGTTGCGTAGGAACATGACGGGCTCGCCCACCGCGAAGCCTGACCCTGCCATTCGATCCCGACCATGGGTCAGGTACCGATGGAAGCAGTCGTTGATCGATTCGGTCCCGACGGGGCCGCCCTTGGTCGGACACAGGATCCGCAGGTCGTCGCTCCACCCTCCGCAGGTCGCCACGACGTTCACGACGTCGTCGAGGGTGGCCTGACCGCGCTCCGAACCATCCAGGAACGCGACGCCGACATCCGACTCCGCCACGGTCCTTGCCATAACCGGCAACGTTCCAGCCCGAATGGCCGCGGCGACCTGTGGTATGCCGGTGGCGGCCGCCTGCCTGTGCACCCGAACCAGTGTGACCTTCGGGATGACGGGCACCGCGACCAGTTCGTGGAAGACCAGCCCGAACCCGATGGGCGGCAGCTGGGCGTCGTCGCCGACGAGGAGGAGACGGCATCCCGACGGCATCCTGCGCAGGAGGCGGTAGAATGTGGGCAGGTCGACCATCGACGCCTCGTCGACCACCACCAGCACCTGCGCTCCGAGCACGATCTCGCCCGATTCGAGGCGTGCGAGGAATGCGGCGATCGTGGATGCCGGGTATCCCGTCGCCTCGCTGATCCGGACGGCCGCTCGGCCGGCCAGGGCGATCAGGTGGACCACCTGTCCATGTGTTACAGCAGCATCGCAGACGGCCTTCAGCACGGTCGTCTTCCCGACCCCACCACCACCCACCAGAAGCCCCAGCGAAGCCTGCACGCCCATCCTGACGGCCTGGCGCTGCTCGGGGTCGAGCACCAGCCTGTCGCCTCCCCGGTCGCCCCCCAGCCATGCGTCTATCCCGGCGTCCGTGACCGGCCGGGCGACGAGGTCGCCGGTCGGCGTGTCCGTCGCCATCGTCCTGAGGCGGTCTGCGACGTATCCTTCCATCATGAAGGCTCCGGCGGGTTGGAAGCCGCCGAACGCCTCAATCGCGGCACCCTCCGCCACGGCGAGCCGAAGCGCCGCCACAGGGTCGCCGATGCCCTCGCCGATCCTGACCGTCACCTCGTCGACGAGGTCTTCGGGGCAGACCCAGGTATGGTGCTCGCCGAAGCGGTCGTAGAGGACACCCTCCACCGCCGCCACGAGCCGCGCCGGGTCGTCGACGGACACGCCGAGACGTCGAGCAGCCGCATCGACCGTCTTCCAGGGCGCCAGGGCCATGAGATCGTAGGGTCGCTCCCGAAGCCGCCGGGCAGCGCCGACGCCCCACAGGGCGAGGATGCGACCGGCGAGGCGGATGTCGAACCCGGCCTCGCCGAGCCAAACCACGATATCCCCGTGGGCTTGCCTTTCCCGCCAGGCGACCACGAGTGCGGCGGCTCGCTCCTCCCCGACGACATCCGAGAGGACGCCGGCGTCCCCGTCGGCCAGGACCCTCGGGAGTTCGTTCCCGAACCGCTCCCACAGGCGTGCGGCGGAAGCAGGCCCGATCCCAACGAAGGCCGGATCCTGGGCGAGATGGCGCACGAGGGCCTCACCGACGAGGTTCAGCATAGGGAGCCTATCCGGACCCGCGGCGCCTGCCCCGCCGACCAGCTACCATCATGCCACCGTGCTCGGTCCGGGGAAGGGACGAGCGCAAGCGTCGCGCTCCGCGCGATCCCTTCCCCTACCCTGCGCGCGATGCCCTGCTGTACGCAGGTCGGCTCCGAGGGACGGTCAGTCTTCGATCTCACCAAGGGACTGGACCTCATGGCGCGACGCGGCGCCCGGCCATCATCACCGCCTCGACGTGTTCCAGGCGACGCAGCCGTTCGCGCAGGCCGTGGTTCTCGGCACGAAGGGAGGCGTTGGCTTGTTCGAGCTGGTGGATGCGCCTGTCCCGCTTGTCGGAACGGGTGACGGGTTTGTCGTCGTCGCCCTCTGCCTGCTCCAAGCCCACGACCAAGCCGGCCCCGGCGACGGCCTCGTCGAGGAGAGCCTTGGCTCCCTCGTTCACGTAGAGCACCTGCCGGTTGAAGCCGCATGCCAGAGCGATGGCGGATCGATTGATCTCGCCGCCGCGCATCGGCAGCGGCACACCCTTCGTCCGCAACTCGTCGAGATAGACGCGCAGCTTCTCGACGTTCTCGGCGCCGGCCAGGGGACCCGACTTGCCGCTACCGCTCACTTGACGCCGCCCTTGAGCTTGGGGTCGGTCTGCCCGCGGTCCGTGGGCAGGAGCTTGGCGTCGAGTTCCCCTTCGGTCAGGCCTTTGAGGAGGAAGGCGTTGACCGCCCAGCGGGCGAACCGTTGCTCATAGGCCGCCAGCTTCTCCGCAAGCAGGCGGTTCTCCTCTTTGAGAGCCTCGACCTGCTTGGCGTAGAGGGCCATGGCGGCATCGCGAGGCGCCCGGCGGGCCTTGCGCGGGCCCTCCTCCTGGCGCTTTTGGAACGACCTCTTGATCGCGTCGTGGCCTTCGAGGGTCTGGCGTCTCCACTTGTGGCCGAACAGGCCTTCCGCGAAATCGATGACGGCGTCCCACGTCAGGGGCTCCCTGGCGTAGTCCCACGTCCGGATCTCGCGGACGAGGTCGGCGATCTCCTCCGGCTTGAGCCGACGGCGCGCGACGACCCGCTTTCGTCCAGGGCCAGTCGCCGTCCCCCGCGCCATGCCTAAGCGCCTCCTCGACCGATCCCGGCTGCCGGCGACACGCATGGCGCGCCCCGGTGCAGCCACCCTTGTGAGCAGCATGACCGTTCTCCGTTGGTGTTCGGTTAAGGATGTCGGGCGGACCTGTCCGCCGGCTTTGGGTTAGCTAGGCCGGATCGGCCTCGCCGAGCATGCGTAACGGGCCTCGCAGCGCCCCCCGCGGGTTCGCCTGGACCAACGTCCCGTCGGCGACGGCTGGGTCGTCATGTGCGGCGAGGACGGCCCTCAGGCCGGACTGCATTCGCTCCTGGTGGGCGACCCAGTTGGATGCACCGAACGATTCCTCGGCCATCTCCTCCCGCGCCTTGCCGAGGAGGAACTCCGTCTCGACGAGCAGTATCTCCGCCCGGCCCCGTTGGGTCGCATCTCCCTTCACGATTAGATGGTCGCAGCAGTCCGCGCAGGAGCCGTGGTGATGGCAGGGCGCAAGGGACCAGTCGTTCACGCACATGCCGAGGTCGGTGGTGTGGGCCGTGGCGATGCCCGCCTTCAGGAAGTCGGCCCTGTCCATCGGCGGCAACCGGTCCGCCATGTCCGCGATGGGCCCCTTGACCGATCCAGCCTCCATCAGCTCGCGCGCCTTCTCGGCCAGGGCGATCCCGCTGAGGTGGTTGTAGGCCGCGTTCTGCTCGACGGTCTTACGGCCCGACCAGCGCGCGATGTCGACCTGCGACGCCCCGCCGTCCTGAGCCAGGGTGTTCAGCCAATGGCGTAGGGCATGCGACGTCATGCGCAGCGGGGCACCCTCGGCATCGACGTGCCCAAAACGCTCGAAAATCGACGCGACGTTGGCACGCCCCGTCAGGCAGTTCTGGATCTCGTAGTACGCTAGGAAGCGCACGACCGTCGGACGCCGGAGCCATCGCGTTCCGAAGAACCCCGCGGGAAGGATCAAGAGATGATCCTCGCGCTGGACGCCCTCGTGGCCTTCGGGGATCTCGCCCATGCGGCTCAGGAGTTCAGCCTCGACGTCGCCCAAGCGAACCTCGTAGGCGACCCCGGACCGACGGTGGGGCAAGCGGTTCTTGACGATGAAGTCGCGGCCAGCGATGGGGTCCTTCTCGCCCTTGACGATGAGCGAGACCTCGTTCGTGCCGAGGATCATGTCCGGATCGGCGCCGGTCCAGGGTTCCGGCACCCAGGCCCGTCCTGGGTTCGCCGCGAGCCAGCGAGCGACGGCGCGAGAGGGCTCGGTGATGCGGCGCAGGTCGGCGATGGCACGCTTCGCCACGTCCACCATGGCGGTCGGGATCCACTTGATGTCCCAGCCGTGCCCCTTGCCCCCATGATAGCGCAGGCCGTATCCGACCACGGGCTTCCCGGAGGCGTCGATCAGGGGCTCGCCCTTCTCGGTGAGCGCCCGCGTCACCTCGCAGTCGGCGGGCATCGTAAGGACCTCGTGGATGCGCCAGGGGGCGCAGACCATCAGCTCGATGGTCCGCATCAGGACGACGTCGGTGTCGTCCACGACCCTGCTGGCGATGTCCGCCAACGCGTCCAACACGGCGTCGCTCGGAAGCTTGGCCGCTCGGACGGCCTCCATGTCCGCGCCGCCCTTCCCCTGGCCCGCCAAGACCTTGCCGGAAACCGGGTTCGGGAAATCGATGGGGACCAGTGAAATGCCGCGTCGCGTGACGAAGTTCGCGAGCCGCGAGAGGTGCGATCCCATCGCGTACCTCGCCGTGTCCCTTGCGCCTCCGGCCTCGAAGGCGGCGAAGGCCGCGGCGAAGTCTTCCGTGGTGAGGCGGCAGGGGTCGTGGTCCTTCGGCTCCAACACGTCGTGCAGCCAGCGGCCGGCGCGGATCATGTTGCCGTAGTCGCCGAGCATCTTGCGCGCCTTGTTCGCGTCGGCGAGCCTGACGTAAGCCTTCAGAAGGTCGCTGAACGGTTGCGCCAGGGGGCGATCCGTATCCGCACGCTTGGTGTGATGGACATGGGTACGCTTCCCGCCGGGCGGGTTGCGGCTGAAGTACAGCGCCCGCGCGTTGTTCATCGAGGGGTGCCGACCACGGTCGCGCGGCAGGGCCCAGATCATCGCGTCGAAGTCGAGGTCGGGCCCGAACGCTTGGCTGGCTCGGGCCTCATCGATCACATGCGCGAGGTTCGCCGCCGCGGTCCGCTGGCGGGCCGTGACAAGGACATGGACCGTCATGCGGCGTCTCCCTGCCTGAACTCGGCGACCTGTCGCACAACGGCGGCCACGGCGAGGATCGTGCGGTCCATGGTTCGGACCTGACCCTCGTCGACGCCCCGATCCATCATGTCCTGTCGACGGGCCACGTACGTCCGAAGTACCTCGTCGTGGGGCCCGTCCAGCCACGGCTGGAAGCGGACGCACTCGTAGCAGGCGGTCGGGGCGGTCAGGCCGCAGAAGGCGAACGAACCGCAGGTGCCCACCGGCTCGATGGCCCCACGGTCGCGCGCATGGTGGTAGACGCGGCTCGGAGCGCCGACGTCGCCCCGGACGGCCTCCGCCTCGGACCGTACCACCATGCCCATGAACGCCATGCCCATGGGCGCCATCTGCAAGGCGAGGGCCTCGTCCAGACGGGGCACCAGATCCCCCCGCAGGTTGACGTAGGTGATGACGGTCTGCGTGTCCGAATGGTCGGCCGCCTCGGCCGCCGCCTTTAGGCTGCCTCCCTCCCGCAGGAACCGGGTGATGAACGTGTAGCGCAGGCGCCGGGGGACCACGCGCAGCGGCTCCCCCGTCCGAGGGGAGATCACCCCGAGCTTGTCCACGGTGTTGATCAGGAGCGTCCGGACCTCGGTCGAATCGAGATGCATCGCGAAGGCCCGGTGGTCAGACTCCGCGACCGTCGATCGGGGCGACGCCCTCACGAACAGCGGCATTGCGAAGTCCCCATGGGGCCACCCGTCGCGCCGCGCCCGCTCCTCATTGGCCGCGACCAGGGCGGCGACCTTGGCGCCGATCTCCGGGTTCAGCTTCCGGGTCTTGAACGCGGTCCGGTACTTGGCGTGGCGCTTCTTGATACGGGGCACCTTCAGCCGATGGACGATGGCCCCCGTGCCCGGGTCGGACAAGGGCTGGTAATCGTCGGCGCGAAGCAATGCCAGGTTCAGGGGGTTTGAGCCGAGCGCCAGGAACAGCCACACGGCGACCGACTCCATCGGGCTCAACGTCCCGAGCTCATCGGCGGCGCGCAGAGCGTTTGCGAGCGCAGTGGTCTCCAGGTCCGTGAGCGGGCCGTCCCGGGGGTCGTCCGACAGGACCGCGCGGCCCTTTGGATCGTTGCCGATGGATACCTCGTCCAGGCGGTCGGCGACCGCGCGGTCGAAGCCGGGATAGTCGCGGCGGGCGCACCAGACGTACCACATCCGGTAATGGTGGAGGTACGTCGCACTCCAGCGACGGAGGATACGGATTTCCTCGAACGGCTCGAAGCCGATGGTCGTGCCCGGCATCGCCACCTGCCGTGGGAACGCGTCCGTGCCCATCATCCGCGACAACACGCCGAACGCCGTCGGCGCGTACACGGGCGCATGCGTGCGGATGAGCTCGACCAGATAGTCGGCCGTCGCCGAACGCACCTCGTCCCGAACGCCGGGCAGCCGCCCCCAGTCGATGCGGCTGCCCGCGCTCGCCAGGTCGTTCATTCGCCAGATCGGGCCGGTGCAGTCGACCTTCAGGCCTGCACGGTCGATCACGATGCCCCGCCCCTGCCTAAAGGGTTCGTTCGGGGAAGCTGTCGGAGCCGGACGTGTCACGCCTGCCATCATCAGGCTTCCGGTACGAGGTCGTTCTGCATGGTAAGCATCAGCCGGTCGGCCTCCTCTTGGGTCGCTCTGCGGGCGTAGGACGCTCCCTGCTCGGAGGTTTCCTTCCAGCCCATAAGGAAGTTGCGCAGTTGCTTCTCGACCGCGTCCCGCAGCTCCGCATCGTCGGCCAACCGTGAGAACCTGTCGTTCCACGTATGCCGGAGCAGATGCGCGCTCATGTTCCCTGGAACGCCCTCGCACTTGCGCAGCATGCGGAAGATCGCCTCGACAGAACTTTTCGAGAGGCCTACCCCGCGGCGGGACACGAAAACGTATTGGGATTTGCTGGCTTTCCCGTAGCGCTTCCTGTCCTTGCGATCCTTGATGATCCAGTTCCACAATACCCTGGCCATCGCCCTGGCCACCGGCAGGGGACGAGCCTTCGTCTTCACCAAGGGCTGCCGCTGGCGCGTGTCGGCGGGATCGTCGGCCCTCCGTACGACGAACAGCCTGGGGGTGGGTCCCTCCAAGCGCAGGTCGGTCGTCTTCAAGGCCAGGGCCTCCGACAGCCTGAGGCCGAGCTGGTAGTAGAGGAGCACCAGCACGAAGTTCCGGAACTGGTACTTCGCGGGGAACGGGTTCGACTCGGACCCCGGAACGATGGCGCGCAGGAGAGCAGCCTGCTGTTCCTCCGTCAGGCCCTCTCGGCTGACCGGCACGGGTGTAGGCAGATCCGCCACGAGCCACCTTTGGCAGTCGTGCAGCCGTTCGCGGGCTTCCTGGAACGAGACATTGGCGCGGTCGAGCTTCTGGATACCGAAGCCGGCGTGCCATTCGATGTACCTCGCGATGATCCGGCAGCGCGTGATCCAGACGGTACTGGACACCGTAGGATCCCCACGGCGCGAGCCGCCGCCGGCGGACCGAAGGGATTGCCGGAGGCCCTCGATCTCGAACGTCTGGAAGAAGCGGAGCCCCTGAAGCCGTTCGAGCAAGTCGATGCCGCTTCTCTCCGCCCAGGTGTGGAACTGGGCGATGACGCGAGCCTTGCCGATCATCGTACCGGAGGAATGCCCCGGCGAACGCAGGCGTGTGACCGCGTAGAGAACGGGCCAGTATGCGCCGAGACCGTCCGGGCCCTCGGTGAACGCGAAGCGCTCCCCGTTGTCCCAGATCGTTTCCTTAACCTTGTAGGCGAATTCGTCTTTCAGTAGCAGAGGCTTACCCCGCTTATTGGACGACGAATTATAGAGGAAAATTGCTCCGTCGCATATCGCGGAGGATGCGCTCGGTTAACGGGCGAACCTAAAAAGGCGGTTTTGAAGCAGCAACGGGTGCTGAGCCCGGACGAGCCCGGATTGACCGACTTGAGGACGTTTGTCCGGAAAAGACATTTTTTATCAGAAGTTTGACGACAATTTTTGACGACAAATCGTACTGTGGGTATTCTAACGTCCGCTGGCCGACGACGTAAAAGACGCCGTCCGCTTAAAAGCGAACGGCGTCAATGGTTTAGACCAGATAGTTTACTTTACAAAACGTACGGTGATCTAGAACTGGAAGTAGATGAACTCGTAGTTCGCATCGTCCCCGATCTTGAGGAGGACGACGACGAACAACAGGGCGAAGCCGGCCGCGAGCCACCGGTTCGGCGGCAGGCGGTGGACGGCGGCCCAGGCGGTCGGGCCGATCATCGCGACCGCCGCGGCGATGGCGATAGTGCGCCACTTGAAGCCGGAGCCGGTCGGGGCCAGCCCGAACAGTCCCTTGTAGATCGCGAGCGCCGCCTCGAACGAGGTCGCGCGGAACAGCACCCAGGTCAGGATCACGAAGCCCGCGGTCAGCGCCCAGCCGAGGAGGTGCGGCATCCGCCCACCCGCCCGGCGCCACAGCACGCCCGCGCCGAGGCCGACGCCGTGGGCGGCGCCCCAGGCGACGAAGGTCAGCCCGGCCCCGTGCCACAGGCCTCCGAGGGTCATGGTGGCGAACAGCGCGCCGACCTGGATCGCGAGGCCGCGGCGGTTTCCTCCGAACGCGATGTAGAGGTAGTCGCGCAGGAAGCGCGACAGCGTCATGTGCCAGCGCCGCCAGAAGTCGCGCAGCGAGGTGGCGCGGTAGGGCACGTCGAAGTTCTGCGGCAGCACGATCCCGAACAGGAGCGCCAGGCCGAGCGCCATGTCGGTGTAGCCGGAGAAGTCGAAATAGATCTGGAAGGTAAAGCCGAGCGTCGCCTGCCACGCCTCGGCGACGGTGACGGCCTTGCCCGCGGCCGCCGCCTGGAAGACCGGGTTGACGTAGACCGAGAGCGGATCGCCGAGGAACACCTTCTTGGCGAGCCCGACGGTGAGCAGCATCACCCCGCGCCCGATCCGCTCGGCGGCATCGGGCCGCGCGTAGGGGCGCTCCTCGAACTGGTGCATGATCTCGCTCCAGCGCACGAGCGGGCCGGCGAGAACCTGCGGGAAGAAGGCGATGTAGAGGGCGTAGCGGGTCAGCCCGAAGGCCGGGGCGCGCCCGGCCCTCAGGTCCGTCAGGTACATGATGTGGTGGAAGGTGAAGAACGAGATCCCGAGCGGCAGGGCGAGGTCGATCCGCGGAAGATCGATGCCGGGGATCAGGTCGGCGAGATCGGTGAGGAAACCGAGATACTTGAAGAAGCCCAGCACCGCGAGGTTGCCCGCGAGCGCCGCCGGGAACAGCCAGCCGGTGCGGTCCCGCGGCAGGACGCGGGCCACGAGCCAGTTCACGCCGATGGAGACGAGGAGCAGCGGCAGGAAGCGCCAGTCCCACCACGCGTAGAAGACGAAGGACAGCCCGACGAGCAGCGGCAGGCGCGCCTGCGGCCGGTAGCGCTCGGCGGCGGCGTGCAGCACCAGCGCGACCGGAAGGAAGGCGAGCAGGAAGATGAAGGAGTTGAACAGCATCGCGGCGCGGACGATTCCCTTGGCGATCCGGCGAGACCGGCGCGCGCCCGCTCACGCGGCCAGCCTTGTCGAGGATCGAAGCGGAGCCGTCAATCGCGGCGACGCCGCGCGGGTCGTTCCGCCGCCCGGTATGCGCAACCCGCATTCGAGAGGCGTCGATGGGGGAAAGATCGACAAGTCACCGACGTCGCTCGTCCCGATCACGCCGATGTGCACGCCGGCGCACATCAATGACCGCGCGGCACCGCCAAGGAGACGATCCAGTCAGCTTCGGTTCATCGAGCAAGGTCTAGCTTTGCCCATCGGCCGTAAGCTTCGGCCTGAACGGAGAAATCGTACGATGATGCACGCGAAGGCGTTCGCATTGGCTGCGGTGATCGCCGGCAGCCTCGGTGTGGCGGGTACCGCCCAGGCGGCACCCTTCAGCCCCGCTCCCCTCACGACCGCGACGGACAACCCGCTCGTCGAGCGCACCGCCGGCGGCTGCGGACCGGGGTTCCACCCCAATCCCTGGGGCATCTGCCGCCCGAACTGGGGTCCGCGCCGCTTCTACGGCGGGCCTTACGGCTATTACCGCCCGCGGCCGTTCTACCGGCCCTACGGCTTTTACCGTCCGCGTCCCTATTACTGGTGATCGCGCCGATCGTGACGCTTCCGGGCCGGATCCCAACGAGGGGTCCGGCCCTTTTCGTCGTCAGATGCCCCGCGCGGCTTCGAGCTTGGCGAGTTCCACGGAGGCGCGCAGCTCGATCTCGGCCACGAGGCCGTCGAGGCGCGGATCGCCGCTCTCCGCCATCCGCTCGGCGAGGCGGCCGGCGATGGCCTGGAGGTCGCGCGTCGCCACCCGGCCGCCGATCAGGGCGGCCTTGAGCCGGTCGAGCCCGTCGAGCAGGTCGTGCCCGCGCTGCACCGAGCGGCGGCGGCGCTCCTTCTGCGCCTCGGCCCCGTCCTGTCCCTGGAGCGTGAGGAGGGCGTCGAGACCGGTCAGCATGCCGGTCTGGCTCGTGCCCGCGGTCGCCGCCCGGGGCGCTTCCTCCGTCCCGGCGGGAGCGAAGGCGCCCGGCGCGGCGGCGCGGCGGGAGGCGTTGAGCGCCCCCGCGGCGGCGGCGGCAAAGCGAGTGTCGACGCGCATGATTGTTCGAGACCTTTTCGCGCGCGCCGCGGCACGGCGCGCGCTCAGAGCTCAAGACATCGTCCGGTACGGTTAAGCGCCGGTAAACAACCCGGCAGAAGCTGCCGGGGCGGCAGGAAACGCGCCGCTCCCATGCGGGATCTCGACCGCGCCCTGCGAAACAAAGCGATTTGATATCAGTCTCTTAGCTTTTGGCACGGCCCTGGCAAGGTTGGGTGCAGCGTGAAGACGCCGTCACCGGTCACCGAGTTCCGATGCCCCTGCCTCGCTTCGCCTTCGCCCGCCGTCTCGTCGCGGTGCTCGCCTGCCTGACGGCCCTGTTGCCGCCGGCGCCCGCCCATGCGCTGTCGCGGGTCAAGGATCTCGCCGCCGTCGAGGGGGTGCGCACCAACCAGCTCGTCGGCTACGGCATCGTGGTCGGCCTCAACGGCACCGGCGACACCCTCAACAACATCCCCTTCACCAAGCAGTCCCTGCAGGCGATGCTGGAGCGGCTCGGCATCAACACCCGGGGCGCGACCATGCGCACCCAGAACCTCGCCGCGGTGATGGTGACGGCAAACCTTCCGCCCTTCGCCACCCAGGGCACGCATATCGACGTGACGGTCTCCTCGCTCGGCGACGCCAAGTCGCTCCAGGGCGGCACCCTGGTGGCGACCTCGCTGCTCGGCGCCGACGGCGAGATCTACGCCCTGGCGCAGGGCTCGGTGGCGATCGCCGGCTTCTCGGCCGAGGGCGAGGCCGCCAAGATCACCCGCGGCGTGCCGACCAACGGGCGCATCTCCAACGGCGCGCTGATCGAGCGCGAGATGGCGTTCAAGCTCAACGAGGCGCGCTCGCTTCGCCTGTCGCTGCGCAACCCCGACTTCACGACGGCCAAGCGCATCGCCTCGGCGATCAACGACTTCATGGGCGCCGACACCGCCGAGCCGACCGATCCGGCGACCATCACGCTCCAGATTCCGGCCAAGTACCGCGGCAACATGATCCGCCTCATCACCGAGGTGGAGCAGCTCAAGGTCGAGCCCGACCAGACCGCGCGGGTGGTGGTGGACGAGCGCTCCGGCATCATCGTGATGGGCCGCGACGTGCGGGTCTCCACCGTCGCCATCGCCCAGGGCAACCTCACGGTCACGATCACCGAGCAGCCGATGGTGAGCCAGCCGGCGCCGCTCTCGAACGGGCAGACCGCGATCGTGCCGCGCACCGGCGTGAAGGTCGATACCGGCGACGGCAACAAGCTCGCTCTGGTGAAGGAGGGCGTGAGCCTGCGCGAACTGGTCGACGGCCTCAACGCGCTCGGCGTCGGCCCGCGCGACCTGATCTCGATCCTTCAGGCGATCAAGACGGCCGGCGCGCTTCAGGCCGACATCGAGCTGATGTAATTTTGTTCTCGGGAGACCGCACCATGCTGCCCCTCGCAACCTTCGCGGCCTCCGCCGCGGTCGGCGTCGGCAAGAGCCTGATCGGCTCGCTCGCCAAGACCGACACCGACACGATGGACACCGCCAAGGCCGGCGCCTCGGCCAAGGCCCGCAAGACGGCGGACGACTTCGAAAAGATGTTCCTCGAGGACAGCCTGGAGAAGCTGACGCAGAGCGCGGGCACGGAAGGCCCGCTCGGCGAGAACGGCACCGGCGGCGGCGTCTGGCGCTCGATGCTGACCAAGGAATACGCCAACGCCATCGTGAAGACCGGCGGCGTCGGCATCAGCAACCAGGTCTATTCCGAGATGATGCGCATGCAGGAGGCGGGCGGTGGCCGCTGATCCGACCCTTCCCCTGCGCCTGACCGACCGCGCCGCCGCCCTCGGCTTCGTGCAGAACCTGCTCGCCACCATGGGCGAGCTGGAGAGCGTGCTGGCCCGCGAGAGCGAGGGCGTGCGCGCCGGGCGCATCGCCCAGGCGCTGGCGGAGTCGACGCCGAAATCGGAACTCGCCTCGGCCTACATGAACGGCCTGGAAGCGGCCAAGGCCAACGCCATCGCGCTCGCCCGCTTCGCGCCGGAGGGGCTCGAGGCGCTGAAGGCCGCCCAGCACCGCTTCGCCGCCGTGGTCGAGACCAACCAGCAGGTGCTCGCCACCGCCCGCGCCGTCTCCGAGGGGCTCGTGAAGGCGCTCGCCGAGGAAGTCGCCAAGACGCGTACGCCCTCCGTCTACGGACGCCCCTCGGTCTCGCCCTCGCCCTACGGCCGGGGCGCGCAGGGCGGACCGCTGGTCCTGTCGCGCAACCTCTGACGACGGCGCGACCGATCCGCCCTCCGTTGACGGTTCGGCAACGAGACACCGATCTTATGGTTGCAGCGCGCACCGGGCCGTGACGATCCGCGACGCTTCCCGGCCGCCCGGTTCAACCCGCGGGAGGAGCGTCGATGTCCGTCGTCATGGCTAGCCAGGCGGGAGGACTGGCAAGTCCGCCGACCACCGCGCTCAACCCCGCCGCTGCGACCAGGGGCGGCCAGCCGGAGGCCGCGCCGACACATCGCGACCTCCCGCCCGCGACAGCGGTCGTGAAACGCTCCGAGACCGAGCAGGCGGCCCTCGATCGCCTCAAGACGGCGCAAGAGGCGGTCGCCAATGCCACCCGATCCTTCGATGAGCGACTGAAGGCGCGCTCCGATGCGCTGGCGAGCCGGCTGACCACAGCCTTCGCGGAGAAGGGCATTCCCGTCATCACCACCGCCGTCATTCCGGGGCCGCGTAGCGGAACCCGGAATCCACGACTGGGCACGCCCGCTCGTCAGGACTCTCGGCATCTCGGGTGGATTCCGGGTTCTCGCCTGCGGCGAGCCCCGGAATGACGGAGGCAGGGCATCGATCACGGTGGCCGGGAATTCAGTGAATCGCTGAACATCCACAGTTCCGACATCCGCCACGCTGCGAACGGCGAGGACTTCAGTCTTATTTCAATGCGGCGAAGCCCTACGAGCTGATATCCCAGGGCTTCTACGCTCTCCGACGATGACTTGACTATTCGGAACTTTCCTTTCGCACGCCACTTGCCCCCGAACACAATCATCGGAGGAAATGGCCATGTCGAACGACGTGCTCATCCCGTTGCTCGCGATCGTGACCATCGTCCTCGTCGCGGGCTTCGCCGTCTGGCAGCGGGGCCGGGTGGCGCAGTCGAAGCGCGATCCGCAGCGCTCCGCCTTCACCGAGCACCACGGGGAAGCGCCGCGCCCGAACCGGCCCGGCACCGAGCATTGAGGGCGCGGCGCCCTCCGATCAGAACGGAAGCAGGATGTCGACGAGTTGCTGGCCGTAGCGGGGCTGCTGCACGTCGGTGATCTGGCCGCGGCCGCCGTAGGCGATGCGCGCTTGCGCGATCTTGGTCGAGTCGATGGTGTTGTCCGACTCGATGTCCTCGGGCCGGACCACGCCGGCGACGACGAGCTCGCGTACCTCGAAGTTGATGCGGATCTCCTGCTTGCCCTCCACCACGAGGTTGCCGTTGGGCAGCACCTGCGTGACGACGGCGGCGACGTTGGTGGTCACCGTCTCGGCGCGCTGAACCGAGCCCGCCCCGTCGCTCGACGAGGTCGAGGTACCGTTGAGGAGCTTGTCGGCGGAGATGCCGGCGGCGGCCACCCCCGCGCTCTTCTCCAGACCAAAGGCGTTGGGCAGGCCGAAGCCTTCCGCGTTGGTGCGCGAGCGCTTGGTCTCGTTGTTGAGGTTGGCCTTGTCCGTCACGTTGACCTTGACGGTCAGCAAGTCGCCGATCCGCGCGGCGCGCTGATCCTTGAAGAAGGCCCGCGAGCCCGTGCGCCACAGGGAGTTCGGCGCGTAGGAGACGGGCGCGACGTCCGGCATCGCCATCCGCACCGGCCGGTAGCCGGGCTGGGCGGTCGGGTCCTCGATCGCCGAGAGCGTCGGCGTCGCGCCGACCTGCGAGAGCCGGTCCACGGTGTTGCAGGCCCCGAGCGGCGCGAGCGCCAGGATCACGGCGAGGCGTGGCAGGGGCCGGAGGAGGGGGCGGAAGGAGCGGCGAGCGGTCATCGGAGGGGTCCGGCGCTGGCGAGACGGGAAGGGCGAGGGAATTGCGAGCGGCCTACGGGGCCGCGCTGGCCTGGAGCACGGGCTGGGGCTGCGGCGCGGGGCTGACCGAGACGCGGCCGGGGCCGACCACCACGGCCTGAAGCACCTTCTTCGAGGCGCCGTTCGTCACCGAAACGCTGGCGCCGAGCCGGCCGCTCTCGTTGGCGACGCCACGCATCGAGAGCGACACGCCGGGCGTCTCGAACACGATGGCCACGCTCTCGCCGCGGGAGACCAGTTCGGGCGGCGCCACGTCGCCCGAGCGCAGGATCGAACCGGCGCTCAAGGGGCGCTGCGCCACTTGGCCCGCAACCAGGCTCGGCGCGCCCTGCATGTCGGCGGGCACAGCGTCGCGCGGGCGGCGCTCAAGGGAGAGGTCGGCGCTGGCGATCGCCTCGCCGCGGGCGAGGCTGCGGGTCAGCACCGCCACCTCGCGGGTCTCGACCGCGACGCCGCCGACGCGGAGCGAAGCCTGCCGCTCGCCGAGCACGATCAGGCCGGCGAACCGGCGGGTGCGGGGATCGTAGGTGACATCGACGGCCGCCGCCTGCCCGTCGAGGTCGAGCGGGGCGAGCAGCACCGGCGCGTCGCCGTCGAGCCGCACCGACAGTGCCTTCGCGTCGAGACCGTAACCGGTCTCGAGCGCGCGCTTCAGGGCCGCCTCGATCTCCGGCGGCCCGACGCGGCGGGCGGCGCGCTGCACCGTGACCTGCACGCGGCCGCCGGTCTCGATCCCGGTAAGGCCGAGGGCGGCGACCGATTCGATGATGCGGCGGGCCTGGATCGTGCCGATCGCGCCGAGCGCCGGGGCGCGGAACAGCGGGCGGGCGGCCAGCTCGGCCGGCGCCCCCTCGACGAGATCGCCGAGGCTGAGGGTGTCGCCCCGCGCGGTCACGTCGCCGCGCAGCCGCAGCGGGTTGCCGGCGGCCATCAGCGGCAGGGCGAAGAGGGTCATCGCCATGAAGGCGACGAGCGCCACGAGGGTCCGGCCGATCACGCCGCGGGACAGGGGCGTGACGGCGAGGGCGGCGGGTCGGCGGATCGGCCTGAGGGCGTGCTTCACGGGTCGGATCCTCAGCCGCGGAACATCTGCGAGGTGGTGGAGAGCATCTGGTCGGCGGCGGTGACGACCTTCGAGTTCATCTCGTAGGCGCGCTGCGCCGCGATCAGCGACGAGATCTCGGTGACCGCGTTGACGTTGGCCTCTTCGAGGTAGTTCTGTTGCAGGTTGCCGAAGCCTTCCGAGCCCGGCAGGCCGGTGATGGCGGGGCCCGACGCCGCGGTCTCCACGAACAGGTTGTCGCCGATCGATTCGAGGCCGACCTTGTTGACGAAGCGGGCGAGCTGGAACTGGCCGAGCGCCTGCGGCGCGGTCTGGCCCGGCAGGGTCGCCTGCACCGCGCCGGTGGCCGAGATCGTCACCGAGGTCGCGGTGTTGGGCACCGTCACGCCGGGATCGAGCAGGTAGCCGTCGCGGGTCACCAGCTGACCCTGCGCGTCGAGGTCGAACGAACCGTCGCGGCTGTAGGCGGTGCGCCCGTCGGGCAGGCGCACGCGGAAGAAGCCCTCGCCGCGGATCGCGACGTCGTAGTCCTTGTCCGTCTGCGCCAGCGGCCCCTGGGTCATGGCGCGGGCCGTCGAAGTGGTCTTCACGCCCGAGCCGAGGGCGAGGCCGGCCGGCAGGATCGTGTTCTGGTCCGAGGTCGAGGAGCCGGAGCGGCGCAGGTTCTGATAGAGCAGATCCTGGAAATGCACCTGCTGGCGCTTGTAGCCGGTGGTACGCAGGTTCGCGATGTTGTTCGAGATGACCTGGACGTTGAGTTCCTGGGCCGCCATGCCCGTGGCGGCGGCGTAGAGGGCGCGCATCGGGGTGTTCCTTCAGGGCGTTAGGCGACGTCGGCGAGGCGACGGATCGCCGTGCCGCGCAGGTCGTCGAGGCGCGAGATCACGCTCGAGACCATCGTGTAGGTGCGGTTCACGTCCATCAGCCGGGTCATTTCGACCACCGGTTTCACGTTGGAGCGCTCCAGCGCGCCGGGCTCGAGATGCGCGCCGGGACCGGCGGGCCGCGCGGGCGTGTCGGACGAGAATAGGTTGGCCCCCTCCGACTTGAGCGCCTGCGGGTTGGCGAAGGTGACGAGGCGCAGCCGGCCGCGGATGCCGAGATTGGTCGAGACCGTGCCGTCCGGCGCGATGGCGAGGCCCGTCTCCTGCTGGCCGATGGTGATCGGGCCGCCGTCGCCCTGCACCGCGTAGCCGTCCGAGGTGACGAGGTTGCCCTGCGCGTCGAGCTCGAAGGCGCCGTTGCGGGTGAAGCGCGGGCCCTGCGGCGTCTGGACCGCGAGGAAGGCGTCGCCGCGCAGGGCCACGTGCATCGGGTTGCCGTCGGGCTCCACCGGCCCCTGCGAGAGGTCGAGGGGCGTGCCCTGGTCGATGACGTAGGAGAGGCGCCGGTCGGTCCGCTGGAAGCTGTCGGCGGAGGCCACCGGCATCAGGTATTCCTGGAAGCGGGCGGAGCGCGCCTTGAAGCCGGTGGTCGAGACGTTCGCCATGTTGTTGGCGATGACGTCGAGTTCGCGGGCGAGCGCGGCCTGAGCGGAGACTCCGACGAAGAGCGCGTTCTGCATGGGGTGCCTCGGATGGCGACGGGTTCGCTCCCTCCACCGCAGGGGCCGTGCCAAGTCGGGCCCACTCGTTTTTACCTTAACGGACAGTGACTTGGTGCGATTTCCCCTGTGCCGCGGCACCGGTCGGCCCCGGACCGGCGGCAAGTCCGACCCGGCAAGTTCTGCCGGCTTAACCGTGGGTTAACCACGTCGGCAGACAAGGGAGGACAGGGGATTGCGCCTCGCGCGCGGGCCCCGCCCCATCGTCCCGATCCGGTCTGCCGACGAGCATCACATGGCCAAGAAGCCGAAGAAGGCGCCCGCGGCCGAGGGCGAAGAGGGCGCGGCGGAAGCGCCGAAGTCCAAGAAGAAGCTCATCATCATCGCCGCTGCCGCGGTGCTGCTGCTCGGCGGCGGCGGGGGCGGGTTCTTCTTCATGAAGGGCCGGGGGGCGCATGCCGACGCCCACGGCGAGCACGCGGCCGAGAAGGCAGACCCGAAGGCGCAGGCCGTGTTCCTCGACATGCGCGACATGATGGTCAACCTCAGCCCCGATCCGGGTGCGACCAAGGCCAACGTGCTCAAGCTGCGCGTCGCGCTGGAACTGAAGGACGCCAAGGTCGAGGCCACCGTCAAGCCGCTGATGCCGCGGGTGGAGGACGCCTTCCAGACCTATCTGCGCGAGATCCGGGCGAGCGACCTGGCCGGCTCGACCGGCCTGTACCGCCTGCGCGAGGAGCTGCTGCGGCGGGTCAACATCGCGCTGCATCCGACCAAGGCCGAGGCGGTGCTGTTCAAGGACGTGATCGTCCAGTGACCGGCCCCGCTTCCCTCCGACCCCGAACGCTGAAGACAGACGCGAGCGCGCGACAGGCATGACCGGCCCCGAGGACGAGCTGGACGACGATTGGGCGGCCGCCTTCGCCGAGCAGGGCGCCGAGGGCGGCGACGCGTCGCTGGCCGAGGAATGGGGCGCGGCGCTCGCGGAGCAGGGCACGACCAAGAGCGCGGGCGACGTCGCCGCCGAATGGGCGACGATGATCGAGGACGGGGAGACCGAGAATCTCCCCGAACTCGCCGGCAACGACCGCATCCTGAACCAGGACGAGATCGACGGCGTCCTCGGCTTCTCGCTGCGCGAGCTCTCCGCCTCCGGCGCGGGGGGCGTGCGCGCCATCGTCGATTCGGGCGTCGTCCAGTACGAACGCCTGCCGATGCTGGAAATCGTCTTCGACCGGATGATCCGGTTGCTGTCGACCAGCCTTCGCAACTTCTTCCAGGACAACGTCGAGGTGACCCTCGACAACATCACCTCGGTCCGGTTCGGCGACTATCTCAACGCGATCCCGCTCCCGACCCTGCTCGGCGTGTTCAAGGCGGATTCCTGGGAGGGCTCCGGCCTCGTCACCGTCGAGCAGACGCTGGCCTACTCGACCATGGACCTCCTGCTCGGGGGCAAGCGCGGCGGCTCGTCGAGCCGGCTCGACGGGCGGCCCTTCACCACGATCGAGATGAGCCTCGTGCGCCGCCTCGTCGAGATCATCCTCACCGACCTCGAACTCTCGTTCCAGCCGCTCTCGCCGGTGCGGTTCGGCATCGACCGCATCGAGACCAACCCGCGCTTCGCCACCATCACCCGGCCCGGCAACGCCGCCATCCTGATCACGCTCAAGCTCGACATGGACGGGCGCGGCGGCGGGATGCAGATCCTGTTCCCCTACGCGACGATCGAGCCGATCCGCGACCTGCTCATGCAGAGCTTCATGGGCGAGCGGCTCGGGCGCGATCAGGTGTGGGAAAGCCACCTCGCCACCGAGATCTGGCAGGCGGACGTGGAGATGGAGGCGGTGCTGCACGAGGTGACGCTGCCGCTGAAGAAGGTTCTCAATCTCAAGGTCGGCGACACCCTGATGTTCGACCGCAAGCCCTCCGACCTGATCACCGTGCGCTGCGGCGACTGGGCGCTGACCCAAGGGAGGATCGGCCGGATCGACGACGCCATCGCGGTGCAGGTCGCCCGGCCCCTGCGGCAGTCGCGCACGACGCTGCAGGCCTACGAAATCTCCATGCAGAACCGAAACGACGGCTGAGCGGCGGGCAGACTATGATGACCTTCTTCGTCTCGATGGCCGCGGATGTCCTCGTCGCCGTGCTGCTCGTCGCCACCATCGTCTCCTCGGTGAAGCTGTCGCGGCGCATCAGCCGGCTCAAGGCGGACGAGACGGCCCTGCGCTCCACCATCGGCGACCTCGTGGTGGCGAGCGCGACCGCCGAGCGTGCCATCGCGGGCCTGCGGGCGACCCTCGACGAGTGCGACCGGACGCTCACCGAACGCCTCGCCGCCGCCGATCGCACCAGCACGGACCTCGTCGCCCACGTCCAGGCGGGTGAGAGCGTCATCAGCCGCATCGCGGCCATCGTCGGTCAGGCGCGGACCGCCACCGTGGCCGCGCCCGCCGCGTCGTCCGCTGGTCCGCCCGCCGGGCCGCGCCCGGTTGCAGTCGAGACCGCCCCCACCGGCGGCAACGGCGAGCGCGTCGGCGCGGCCCTCGCCGCCGCCCAGGCGCTGTCCGAGCGCGCCCTCGACCGTCTCCGGGCCAGGGCCGCATGACTCTGCCGGCGCGCCGACTCGCACGCCTCGCGAGCCTTCCGGCGCGCCCCTTCCGGCTGCGCCTGATCGACGCCGTGACCCTGGCGGCGATCGGGCTTCTCGTGCTCAAGCTCACGGCCCTGCTGGCCGAGGACCCGGCGCCGCCCGGCACGCCGCTGCCGGATTTCGCCCGGGTGCTGGCCAAGGCGCGGACCAACTACGAGCCGACCGACCCAACGACCACCGGCTCCGTTTCGGCGCCGCCGAAGAAGGCGGAGCCCGCTCCGCCGCCGGTCTACCAGCCGCAGGTGCCGGAACCGGTCTCGGAGAGCGAGCGGGCGATTCTCGAAAAGCTCGCCGCCCGCCGCGAGACTCTCAAGCACCGCGGAGAGGAACTCGATCTGCGCGAGCAGATGCTCAAGGATGCCGAGCGCAAGCTCGAGACCGGCGTGGCCGACTTGAAGGGCGTGGAGGACAAGGCCGGGTCGGAGGGAACCCGCCGGACCGAGGCCGAGAAGGCAGGGATGAAGAGCATCGTCACGATGTACGAGACGATGAAGCCGAAGGACGCGGCCCGGGTGTTCGACCGCCTGAGCCTCGACACGCTGGTGCCGATCGTGATGGCGATGAACCCGCGCAAGATGGCCGAGGTGCTGGCCCTGATGGGATCCGAGCCCGCCGAGAAGCTGACCGTGGCGCTCGCCAACCGCGCCCGCGGCGTCGACGCCCCGCAGGTGGCCGCCGCCGCGCCGGGCCTGCCGCCGGGCGAACTGCCGGCGATCGATCCGGGTCCGGCGGTTCGGTCAGGGCGGTGAGATCGACCCGCCCGGCTCGGCCAGAGCCCGCTCGATCGCGCCCTCCAGGGCCGCGGGCTTCGTCGAGGGCGAGAAGCGGTCGATCACCCGGCCGTCGCGGCCGACCAGGAACTTCGTGAAATTCCACTTGATGCCTTGCGTGCCGAGCAGGCCGGGCTTCGCCCGCTTCAGATCGACGTAGAGCGGGTCGGCCCCCGGTCCGTTGACCTCCACCTTGGCGAGGACCGGAAAGGTCACGTCGTAGGTGAGCGAGCAGAATTGCTCGATGGCGGCGGCATCGCCCGGCTCCTGCGCGCCGAACTGGTTGCAGGGCAGGCCGAGCACCACGAAGCCGCGGGCGCGATGCCGGCGCCAGAGCGCCTCCAGCCCCTCGTATTGCGGCGTGAACCCGCATTTCGAGGCGGTGTTGACCACCAGAAGCACCTTGCCGCGATACTGCGCCAGAGGATGCGGCACGCCGCTGGCGTCGCGCGGGGCGTGGTCGAAGATGCTGGTCATCAGCGCTTGGAGCCTCTTTCCTTGCACAATAATCCCGCCGTCATCCGGGATATTGTCCTTAATTTCGTGGAACGATTCCAGACTTGACCGCAAATGTCATCGTCGCAGTGCAGTGCGGCGTCGATGCAATTGCATCCTTTCGCAAGCGGGGCTAGGCGCCCCCGGACGACACCCTCTGGAGCCCGACCATGCCGCCTCTTTCCCGCGGAACCGCGTCTGCCGCCGCGCTTCTGCTCGCCGGATCGATGGTCCTGACATGGCCGGGCCTCGCCACGGCGCAGGAGGACGCCGCGCCCGAGGCCGCCCCCGCGGAGCCCGCCGCCAAGCCGAAACCGCGCCCGCGCAAGCCGGCTCCGAAGAAGGAAGAGCACAAGGAGACGGCGAAGGAGCCGGCGCCCCCCGCTTCGTCCGGCACCGTGCTGGAGCCCGCCGCGTCCTCCGGCTCCGCCCATTGGCCGGCCGGCGCCAGCTCCGTCAGCGAGAGCTACGGCGACTGGACCATGAACTGCAACCGCGCGGAGGCGCGGACCGACTGCGTCATCATCCAGTCCCAGGGCGACCGGCGCACGGGCAAGCGGCTGTTCAGCATGGAGCTTCGTCCGCCCAAGGACGGCAAGAGCGAGGGCCTGATCCTGATGCCGTTCGGTCTGCAGATCGAGCCCGGCGTCTCGTTCAAGCTCGACGACCGGCAACTCGGCAAGGGCGCGCCGTTCTCGTTCTGCGTCAGCGACGGCTGCCTCGTGCCGGTCAGCCTGCCGACGCTCGCCACCGACACGATGAAGACGGCGACGAACCTCACGATCTCGGCGACGAAGCCGGACGCCAAGGAGCCCACGATCATCACCGTGCCGCTCTCGGGCTTCGCCGCGGCCTTTGCCCGGGCGAGCGCCTTCGGAAGCTGAACCCTCCGCGCCGGCCTGCCGATCGGCCGGAGACATGGTAAGGCTTCCCCCATGCGGCCCTCAGCCAGAGCACTCCTTCTCGCCATCCTGACCCTCGCCGGCGCGAGCCCGGTGCGGTCCGAGGCGCCGGCCGCTGCGGCGTCGCCGGATTTCGCGGGCTGCGTCGGCGGGTTGAAGACGCTCGCCGAGGAGCGCGGCGTGCCGCGGCCGGTGGCCGAGACCGCCCTGTCGGGGATCGCCCCCGACCCGGCGGTGGTGCCCGCGACGCAGTCCCAGGCCGAGTTCGTCAAACCGGTCTGGGAGTATGTCGAGGCGAGCGTGACGCCGGAGCGGATCGCGACGGGGCAGGCCAAGCTCGCCGAATGGTCCGAGGTGCTGGGGCGGATCGAGGCGGCCTACGGCGTCGACCGGCACATCCTGGTCGCCTTCTGGGGCGTCGAATCGAATTACGGGGCGGCGCTCGAAGGAGCCGGCATCCGCCCGGTGGTGCCGGCGCTCGCGACGCTCGCCTGCGGCGATCCCGCCCGCCCCGGCCTGTGGCGCGACGAGCTCGTCGCGGCCCTGAAAATCCTCGCCGACGGCGATGCCGACGCCGAGCGGATGCGCGGGTCCTGGGCCGGCGCGATGGGCCACACTCAGTTCATGCCGACCGCCTTCCTGCGCCACGCGGTCGATTTCGACGGCGACGGCAAGCGCGACATCTGGCACGCGGTGCCCGACGCGCTCGCCTCGACCGCCAACTTCCTCAAGCAATCCGGCTGGCGCGCGGGCGAGGGCTGGGGCCTCGAAGTGCTTCTGCCGGACGGCTTCGACTACCGGCTCGCCGACGAGACCACCGAGCGGCCGTTCGCCGAGTGGCGGACGCTCGGCCTCAAGCCGGCCGGCGGCGCCTTCCCCGACGGTGCGGAGCGCCGCGCCGTCCTGCTGCTGCCCACCGGCGCCAAGGGGCCGGCCTTCCTGCTGGAGCCGAACTTCCGGGTGATCCTGCGCTACAACACGGCGCTCGCCTACGCGCTCACCGTGGCCCATCTCTCGGACCGACTGCGCGGCGCGCCCGGCTTCACCCGCGACTGGCCACGGGGCGACCGCATGCTCTCGACCGAGGAGCGCACCGACCTCCAGACCCGGCTGTCCGCCCTCGGCCATCCGGTCGGCGGCGCCGACGGCAAGATCGGTCCCAAGACCCGCGCCGCGATCCGCGCCTTTCAGGCGGCGAAGGGCCTCGTGCCCGACGGCTACGCCGACGCCGCGCTGTTCGACCGGGTGCGGGCGGCGGGCGCGCCCGCCCCCTGACCCAATGCGCGTCCTGCTGGTCCACTGCCATCCCCGGCCCGACAGCTTCAACGCGGCCCTGCGCGAGGCGGCGGCCTCGGCGCTCGAAGCCGCCGGCCACGCGGTCGAGACGATCGATCTCTACGCGGAGAACTTCGACCCGCGCCTGAGCGCGCGGGAGCGGGGCGCCTACTACGACGAGAGCGCCGAGCGGCCGGATCTCGCCGGCCACATCGCCGCCCTGCGCCGGGCCGAGGCTCTGGTCCTCGTCTACCCGACTTGGTGGTTCGGGCCGCCGGCCATGCTGAAGGGCTGGTTCGACCGGGTCTGGCTCCCCGGCGTCGCCTTCGCCCTGGGCGGGGCGAAGGTGCTTCAGCCGCGCCTCACCAACATCCGCAAGATCGCGGTGGTGACGACCTACGGCTCGCCACGCTGGCTGCTCTGGCTCGTCGGCTGGCCCGATTGGCGGCTGTTCCGCTTCGGCATCCGCCCGCTCTGCGCCCCGCGTTGCCGGCTCGACTGGATCGCGCTCACCGGCATGGACGGCGCGACCGAGCAGATGCGGACGCGCTTCCTCGCCCGGCTGCACCGACGATTGTCCGTGTTCTGATTTTTTTCGCGCGGACGATCCCTACGCCCTCAGCGCGGCGTCCGCCGGCGGTGGGTCGCGATCCGCCGCCGGCACCGGGGCATAGTGGCTGAACGCCATCGCGACGTGGGCGTCGCTGCCCGCCACGGTGCGCAGGCGCGAACCGAAACCGAGCATCTCGGCGAGCGGCACCGTCGCTGTGACGACGCTCAGGCCGCCGCGCGCGCTCCTGTCCCCGATCAGGCCGCGGCGCGCTCGCAGGTCGCTCACGACCCCGTCCGCATATCGCTCCGGCACGGCGATCTCGACCGCCATGACCGGCTCCAAGAGCACGGAGTTGCCCTGGAGCGCCTCCCGGAACGCCGCGCGGGCGGCGATCTCGAAGGCGAGCGGCGAGGAATCGATGGCGTGAGAGGCGCCGTCGATCAGTTCAGCCCTGACGTCGATGACGGGAAAACCGGCGAGGACGCCGGCCATCCGCACCGATCGGAGACCCTTCTCGACACCGCGGACGTAGTCTCCCGGCAGGGTCGATTCGTTGATCTTCGATTCGAAGGCGGAGCCGGCTCCGGGCGCGTTCGGTTCGAACAGGAGTTTTACGCGAGCGAACTGGCCTCGGCCGCCGGGCACGCGTTTGTGCGTGTGGTCGATCTCTCGCCGTCGGGTCAACGTCTCACGGTAGGCGACTTGCGGCTGACCGAAGTGGAACGCGGTGGGGCATGATCGGAGACGCTCGACGGCGGTGGCGAGACAGGTCTCGGTCACCGCCTTGAGGATGAACTGGTCCGCCGCCGCATCGGTCGAGAAATCGAGTTCCGGGTTCTGGAGCATCAGTCCCAGCAGGGCGCCGCGCAGGCTGCTCCGGCCGGCCTTGGACGTCGGTGCGACAGCGATCTCGAGCAATGGCCACGGCGCAGCCGGCATGACGGGCTCTTGACGGGCGAGGAAGCGCCGATCGGCGCCTCCTGCATCGCAGAGGCGTCGAGCCAATGCAACATTTGATTGTTTATAAATCCCTCCGGCTCTCCTGGAAGACGCGTCAGGCCGACGGATACCGCTCGAAGCTCGGCAAGCGGTGCGCCTCATCCATCCAGGCGATGCGCTCGGCCGTCTGGATATGCGCCTGCGGCGGCAGGGCCTCCGGCGTGTCGAGGGTGCCGGTCTGCACGTCGATCATGCTCGGCAGCGTCTGCTCGTTGACGTAGAACAGGCCGGTGCCGCAGCGGCCGCAGAAATGCCGACGCCCGTGCTCGGAGGAGGCGTAGACCGAGGGCTCGCCGGAGATCGTCACGCGCTCGGCCGGGACCATCGCCCAGCCGACCATCGGCGCGCCGGCATGGCGCCGGCAATCCGCGCAGTGGCAGAGCACGTTGTGCACCACCTCCGCGGACATCTCGTAGGTGATGGCCCCGCAATGGCAGCGTCCCGTGAGCATGGCGCTTCCTCCCCAAATCCCGAAACCTCGCCGCGACGCGCCGGACGATAGAGGCTGGGGACGGCCTCAGAAAGCGAGAAACCGCGACAGCCGTCGTCCGGCTGCCGCGGCTCCCATACCGGACGGAGGACGCAGGACGGTGCGCCCTCCTGCCCGGATCACTCGGCCGGCTGCAGGGCGGGGACCGGGGCGGGACCCACCTCGGCGACCGGCTTGCCGGCCAGCGCGGCGCGGAGCTTGTCCTCGTCGACCTCGCCCTCCCAGCGGGCGACGACGATGCAGGCCACCGCGTTGCCGATGAAGTTGGTGAGCGCGCGGCACTCCGACATGAAGCGGTCGATGCCGAGGATCAGCGCCATGCCGACGACCGGCACGGACGGGACGACGGCGAGCGTCGCGGCCAGCGTGATGAAGCCGGAGCCGGTCACGCCCGCCGCGCCCTTCGAGGAGAGCATGGCGACGAGGAGCAGCAGGATCTGCTCGCCGAAGGTGATCGGGGTGTCGGTGGCCTGGGCGATGAAGAGCGCCGCCATCGTCATGTAGATGTTGGTGCCGTCGAGGTTGAACGAGTAGCCGGTGGGGACGACGAGGCCGACCACGGGGCGCGAGCAGCCGGCGCGCTCCATCTTCTCGATGAGCGAGGGCAGGGCCGACTCCGAGGAGGAGGTGCCGAGCACCAGCATCAGCTCTTCCTTGATGTAGCGGATGAGCTTGAGGATCGAGAAGCCGTTGTAGCGGGCGACCGCGCCGAGCACGCCGAGGACGAAGATCGCCGAGGTCAGGTAGAAGGCGCCGACGAGGTAGGCGAGGTTGGCGAGCGAGGAGATGCCGTACTTGCCGATGGTGAAGGCCATCGCGCCGAAGGCGCCGATGGGGGCGACCTTCATGATGATGTTGACGACGCCGAAGACGGCTTCCGAGAGCACCTTGATGATGTCGAGCACCGGCTTGCCGCGGTCGCCGAGGAAGGCGAGGCCGAAGCCGAACAGCACCGAGAAGAACAGCACCTGAAGGATCTCGCCGCCCGCGAACGCACCGACCGCGGTGGTCGGGATGATGTTCATCAGGAAGTCGGCGATGTTCTGCTCCTTCGCCTTGCCGGCATAGGTCGCGACCGCCTTCGGATCGAGCGAGTTCGGGTCGATGTGCAGACCGTGACCCGGCTGGAGCACGTTGGCGACGATGAGGCCGACGATCAGCGCCAGCGTCGAGAAGGTGAGGAAGTAGGCGAGCGCCTTGCCACCGACGCGGCCGACCTTCTCCAGGTTGGTCATGCCGGCGATGCCGGAGACCACGGTGAGGAAGATCACCGGCGCGATGATCATCTTGACGAGCTTGATGAAGGCGTCGCCGAGCGGCTTCATGTCGGCGCCGAGCTTCGGGTAGAAATGCCCGAGGGTGATGCCGATGGCGACGGCGACCAGCACCTGGAAGTAGAGCGTACGGTAGATGGGCTTGGGCGCGGACGGCGCGTGGGGCGCGGTCAGCGGGGACGGCACGGTGGCCATGGGCGTTTCTCCCTGTCGCAGCGGTGGACGGTCTCGCCGGATCGGTCCGCCGGGGGCACCCTCAAGGGGTTCCCGACACCGTCCGCTCTTGCTTTTGGCCCTTCGGCACACAGCTCTGCAGTTTGGTCATGGCTGCGTTTCGACCGGGGAATGGCAACCGGCATGCCAGTTCGAAAATGCCGATAACTTTTCGTTAAAGCGTTGAAATGAATGATAATTCCTCCCCGCTCACGGATCGCGTCCCGTCGCCCGTTGCGGTGATCCGCACGCGCGGCAATCCGGCGTTCCGGAATTCCGCACAGGGCCCGGCGACGTGATCGTGCCCGCCTCGCCCACCGCGACGGAGTACCGCCGCGCCGTCGTCGTGCTGGCGGGGCTGGCCGTCCTGGTGCTGGCGGGCTGGCTCGGCGGACGGGTGGCGGAACGGTGGGCCCTTGCGGACCTGCGGCGCGCGGCCTCCACGTCGCTCGGGCTGCAGGTCGCGGCGTTCCGGGCCGAGATGCAGACGCAGAGTTCGCTGCCCCTCGCGCTCGCCGCGGACCCCGAGATTGCCCGCGTCGTGGCGCCGACGCCGGAACCCGGTCTCGTCGAGGGGGTGAACCGGCGCCTCGCGCAGATCGCTGAGGCGACCGGCGCGGCGGTGATCTACGTGATCCGCGGCGACGGCGTGACGATCGCCGCGAGCAATGCGGGCGCGGAGAGGAGCTTCATCGGCCGCGATTACAGGTTTCGACCCTACTTCAGGGACTCGATGGCGGCCGGCTCCGCCTCGCAATTCGCCCTCGGCACGGTCAGCGGCCGGCCCGGCTACTACCTTGCCCGCAGGCTGCCCGAGGCCGCCGGGGTCGTCGTCGTCAAGATCGAGTTCGATGCGATCGAGGCGGCCTGGCGCGCGAGCCACGAGAGGGTGTTCGTCACCGATCCCCGCGGCATCGTGCTGGTAGCGAGCGAGCCGAGCTGGCGCTTCAGGGCCTCCCGCACCGTCGATGAGGCGGAGCGCAAGCGCATCCGGGAGGCGCTCGACTTCGGCGAGGCGCCGCTGCAGCCCCTGCCGGTCTACGCCGCATCGGATGCCGGCGACCTCGTGCGGGTCGGCGGCGGTGCCAGACCCGCTTGGCCGGCGCTGATGCTCGACGCCCCGATCCCCGGCACCGAGTGGCGCCTGCACACCCTCACGCCCATCGCCGCCGCGGTCCAGCGCGAGCGGGCGCAGGGCCGGGTCATCGCCCTGCTGGCGACCGGGCTCGCCTGGGCCGGGCTCGCCACGCTGCTGGGCCGGCGGCGCCGGATGCGAACGCGCCTGGCCGAAGCAGCGACCCGGCGCGAAGAGCTGGAAGCCCGGGTGACGGAGCGCACGCAGGCGCTCAGCGAGGCCAACCGACAGCTCGTCGCGGAGATCGAGGAGCGCCGCCGGGCCGAGGCCGAGCGCGAGCGGATGGGGCGCGAACTGGCCCAGGCCGGGCGGCTCGCCGCACTCGGGCAGTTCGCTGCCAGCATGGCCCATGAGATCAACCAGCCGCTCGCCGCGATCCGTTCCTACGCCGACAACACCGCGATCCTCGTGCGCCGCGGGCGTGTCGAGGACGCGGCGGAGAACGTCTCAGCGATCGGCCGGCTGACCGAGCGCATCGGCACCCTGACGCGCCAGCTCAAGGGCTTCGCGCGCCGCGCCTCGGGCCGGCGCGAACCGGTGCGGCTCGCCGACATCGTGCGCGGAAGCCTCGAAGTGGTTTCCTGGCGCGCGGCGCAGGCGGGCATCGCCCTCAAGGTGCCGTCCGTGGCCCCGGACTTCGCCGTGCTCGGCGACGGGCCGCGCCTCGAACAGGTGGTCGTCAACCTCCTGCAGAACGCCCTCGACGCGGTGACCGGACGCCCCGAGCCGTGGGTCGCCCTGCGGATCGAGGCGACGGAGGAGCGGGTCGCCGTCGAGGTCGCTGATAACGGACCGGGCATTCCGGAGGCGGTCCGGGCGCAGGTGTTCGATCCGTTCTTCACCACGAAATCCGAAGGGCTCGGCCTCGGTCTGGCGATCTGCCGCGGCATCGTCGAGGAATGCGACGGAACGCTCGGCCTCCGCTCGGACGCCGACGGCACGATCTTCCGGATGGAGCTGACACGGGCCGTCGCACCGGACGACGCACCGGTCGCGAGCCCGGTCGCAAGCCTGGAGTCCACATGAGCAGCGAGCCGAACAGCCCGTCCGATCCCGGCTCCCACGACGTCTCCGAGCGGGTCGTCTTCATCGACGACGAGGAGGACGTGCGGCGCGCCAACCGGCAGAGCCTCGAACTCGACGGCTTCCGGGTCGAGACCTTCGAGGCGGCCGAGCCCGCCCTGGCGGCGATCCGGGCCGAGCCGCCGGGCGTCGTCGTCACCGACGTGCGCCTGCCGGGGCTCGACGGGCGCGCCCTGTTCGAGCGGATCCGCGCCGTGGATGCCGACCTGCCGGTGATCCTCATCACCGGCCACGGCGACATCTCGATGGCGGTCGCGGCGATGCGCGCGGGCGCCTACGACTTCCTCGCCAAGCCCTATCCGGCGGAGGCGCTGATGGGCTCGGTGCGGCGCGCCCTCGACCATCGCCGCCTCGTTCTGGAGAACCGCCGCCTCAACGCCCAGCTCGACGCGGCGATCGAGGAGGACCCCGCCTTCCTCGGCGTCTCGCCGGAGATCGTCGCGCTCCGCCGCCTCGTGCGCGACGTGGCCGGCGCCGACGTCGACGTGCTCGTTCTCGGCGAGACCGGGTCGGGCAAGGAGGTGGTGGCGAACGCCCTGCACCGCTGGAGCCGGCGCGCATCGAAGAACTTCGTCGCGATGAATTGCGGCGCGCTGCCCGACAGCGTGGTGGAAAGCGAATTGTTCGGCCACGAGGCCGGCGCCTTCACCGGTGCCCTGAAGCGCCGGGTCGGGCGGATCGAGCACGCGCAGGGGGGCACGCTGTTCCTCGACGAAATCGAGAGCATGCCGCTGGCGCTGCAGGTGAAGCTGCTGCGGGTGCTGCAGGAGCGGGTGGTCGAGCCGCTGGGCACCAACGAGCGCCGGCCGGTCGACATGCGCGTCGTCTCGGCCACCAAGGTCGATCTCGGCCAGGAGGCCGCCGCCGGCACGTTCCGCGACGACCTCTACCACCGCCTCAACGTCGTCACCGTCGCGATCCCCCCCTTGCGCGAGCGGCGCGAGGACATCCTGCTGCTGTTCCAGCACTTCCTGGCCCGCGCCGCGGCCCGGTTCGGGCGCGAGGCGCCCCCCGTGACGGCGGCGATGCGCGACCATCTCCTGCGCCATGCCTGGCCGGGCAACGTGCGCGAACTCGACCATTTCGCCGAGCGCTGCGCCCTGGGCCTCTCCGGTCAGAGCGCCCCGGAAGCGCCTCCGGCGGCGGCCCCCAGCCTGTCCGAGCAGGTCGAGCGGTTCGAGCGCGGCCTGATCCGCGAGGAGCTGATCATGGCCGGCGGCGACGTGCGGCTGGCCGCGGAATCCCTCGGCATCCCGCGAAAAACCCTCTACGACAAGATCGCCCGCTACGGCCTCGCGCCGACCGACTTCCGCTGATCGGCGCGGGCGGTCAGGCGACCGCGGCCTGCGGCGTGGGGCAGACGCAGTCGCGGCCGGTCCGCTTGGCCTCGTAGAGCGCGCGGTCCGCCCGCTCGACCACGTCGTGGGCGGCCTCGCCCGGCCGGTACTGCGCGACGCCGGCCGAGATCGTCACCTGTCCCACGACGTCGCCGGAGCCGCGCTTGACCAGCCGCTGGGCGCGCAGCCGGCCGCAGATCTCCTGCGCGAGGGCGACGCCGGCGCCGATGCCGGCCTCGCCGAGCACGATGGCGAATTCCTCGCCGCCGTAGCGCGCGGCGAGGTCGCGCACGGTCGTCTTCTCGCACAGGAGCCGCCCGACCAGCCGCAGCACCTGATCGCCGAAGCGGTGGCCGTGCCGGTCGTTGAGATCCTTGAAGCGGTCGATGTCGAGCAGGATGAGGGAGAAGGTGCTGCCGGCGTCAGCCCGGGTCCGGGCGATCGAGTCGCGCAGAAACCCGTCGAAGGCCTTGCGATTGGCCAGTCCCGTCAGGGCGTCGGTCGCCGCCGCGCGCCGCGTCTCGACGAGATCCCGGTGCAGCTCGGCAATGTGTCCGGCGGAGGCCGAGAGCTGCTCCTCGAGCAGCCGATTGCGGGTCTGCGCCGCTTCGGTCTCGCTGATCAGGGCGACGAGCGCCGTCATGAGCTCGTCGGGCGTCGGTCGCGCGATCAGGCGGCCGGACCAGTGGGTCAGCGCGTCCCCGTATCCCGCGAGCGCGGTCCGGCTGCCCGCGACGCGCTCCGCCAGGGCTTCCGCCACGTCCGCCAGCCGACCGGCCCCGTCGAGGATGCGCACCTCCGTCGCGGTCCCGGCGATGCAGGCGTCGTAGAGCGCGCTCGCCAGATCCTCCGTCAGCGTTCCGCCGGGGCGAAGGCAGGGGGCGAGGCGTTCGGTGAGCGGCGGGCTGGCGCCGCTGAAGAACGTGTGCAGCAGTTCGTAGTTTCGAGGGGACGGCGTCAGCCCGTGTCGGGCAAGCGCCTCCCAGGCGGATTGGGCGGAGCTCCGGGCCGGGTCGAGACTTGCATCCGCCCGCTGCTGCATCTGCCCCGGCATCATCACCCAAACCTGGTCAAGGACGCGACGGGCAAGCTCATACACGTCTACTGTTAAATTTCAGTCTTCCCCGCGGACGCTCGAACCTTTCCGAGATCAGGATTGGCCCGGAGACTGACCTCGATGGAGGGCGCCGTCCGCCCGGCCTCCCGCGCCGGCTCAGGCGGCCGCCTGTCCCGCGACGAGGGCCTTGGCCTCCGGAGCGGGGAGCGGCCTGCCGAGCAGGAAGCCTTGGGCCTCGGTACAGCCCTTGCGCCGTACCCGCGCCAGCTGCTCCGGCGTCTCCACGCCCTCGGCGGTGATGGCCATGCCGAGGCGCTCGCCGAGGCCCACCACGGCCCGAACCACCGCCGCCGCCTCCGGCTCGTCAATGCCGCGGATGAAGGAGCGATCGATCTTGATCTTGTCGAAGGGGAACCGGCACAGGTAGCTCAGGGACGAGTAGCCGGTGCCGAAATCGTCGAGCGCGATCCGCACGCCCATGGTGCGCAGGCGGTGGAGACAGCCGATCACGGCGTCCGAATCCTGCATCAGCACGCTCTCGGTGATCTCCAGTTCCAGCCGCCCGGCCGGCAGCCCCGAGAAGGCGAGGGCGCGCAGGACGCTCTGCTCCAGCCCGGTCTTGCGGAACTGCACCGCGGACACGTTGACGGCGACCCGCAGATCCCCCGGCCAGGTGGCCGCCTCGCGGCAGGCCTCGTGCAGCGCCCAGGCGCCGAGCTGCGTGATGAGGCCGGTCTCCTCCGCCAGCGGAATGAAGTCGCCCGGCGAGACCGGGCCGTGCACCGGATGCTCCCAGCGCAGCAGCGCCTCGAAGCCGCTCGGGGCACCGTCGGCGAGGCCGAAGATCGGCTGGTAATGCAGCGCGAATCCGCCGGAGCGGATCGACTCGCGCATGTCGATCTCCAGCAGGTTGCGGGTCGCGACCGCGAGATCCATGCCGCTCTCGTAGAACCGGAAGGTGTTGCGCCCGGAATCCTTGGCTCGATAGAGGGCGATGTCGGCGTTCTTGAACAAGGTGTCGGCGCCGTCGCCATGTCTCGGCCAGACCGCGACGCCGATGCTGACGCCGACGGTGGTGGCGCGACCGCCGAGATCGATCGGCTGGCCGACGGTCTCGATCAGGCGGCGCGCGACCGCGGCGATGCGGCGGGGCTCCCCCCGCCCCGGCATGATGATGGCGAACTCGTCGCCGCCGAGCCGCGCGACCACGTCGCCCTCCCGCAGTGCCTCGCGCAGGCGATGGGCGACGATGCAGAGCAGGGCGTCGCCGGCCGGATGGCCGAAGGTGTCGTTGACCGCCTTGAAGCGGTCGAGGTCGCAGCACAGCACGGCGACCCGGCCGCCGTCGCGGCGCGCGCGCGCGATCTCGCGGCTCAGGGTCTCCTGGAACAGACGGCGGTTGGGCAGAGCCGTCAGCGTATCGTGCCGGGCCATGTGCTCGATCAGGGCCTGGGCGCGCTTGCGCTCGGTCGCGTCCGCGACGGTGCCCTCGAACCAGATCGGCCGGCCCTCGGGGTCGCGCACCACCCAGGCCGTCTCCGCGACCCAGATGCGCTCGCCGCCGACATGGCGACGGACCTCGGACACGAAGTCCTCGACATGGCCCTCTTCGTCCAGGCATCGCAGGAAGGCCGCATGCCGATCCGGCTCGACATACCAGTCGTGGCTGAAGTCGCCGGCCGGCAGGGACACCGCCGCGTCGCCGTAGCCGTGCAGCCGGGCCAGCGCCCGGTTGGCCTGGACGATGCTGCCGTCGAGCCGCGCCCGGTAGACGCCGATCACCGCGTTCTGAAACAGCGACTGGTAACCCGCCTCGGCCGAGCGGAGGGCCGCCTCGCTCTTCCGACGCTCGGTCAGGTCGGTATAGGTGCAGACGAGGCCGCCGGCCGCCATGGGCGCGAGCCGAACCTCCAGGATCGTGCCGTTGGGCCGCGTGCCCTCGAAGCTCTGGACCCCCGGCAGGGCATCGCCCCGTTCCGGCCATTCCTGCCCCGCGGGCGGAGCGTTCCGGAACTCGCCGCGCCGGGCGAGGTAGCGCCGGACCTCCGCGTAGGAGACGCCCTCGTGCAAGACCTCCTCCGGCAGTTCGAGGAGGTCGCGGACACGCTGGTTGTGGACCTGCACCCGGCCATCGGGGCCGATCATCACGAGCCCCTGGTCCATCGCCTCGAGGGTGGCGCGCATCACCTCGCCGGTCTCGCGCAGGCGCCGCTCGGACCGGGCCAGCTCGGTCACGTCGAGACACACGCCGAAGACCGAGACGAGGCGCCCCGCATCGTCGTGCTCGCCGACCCCGTGCACCGCCACCACCCGCACCTCGCCGTCGGGCCGAAGGAGACGGGAGCGGTGCTCGTAGCCGCCCCCCAGCGTCCGGCTGCGGCCCGCGAGGGCCTCTTCGATGGCGTATCGGACCCGCTCGACATCGTCCGGGTGATAGAAGCCGACATGGGTGTCGAGCGGCAGCGGGTCGAGGGCGCTGTTGCGGCCGAAGATCCGGGCGATCCCGTCCGACCAGGTGATGGTCCGGGTGGCGACATCGATCCGCCAATGCCCGAAGGCGGCGATGCGCTCGGCCATGGCGTGCGCCGCCTGGATCGCGCGCAGGCCCGCCTCCCACTCCACGAGGCGTGCCTCCGCATTCCGGCGCTCGGTCGCCTCGGCCTCGGCCGCGAGCCGGGCCTCGTCGAGCCGGAGATGGGCCTCGGCCACGAGCGCCAGCTCATGCAGGGATCGCAGCCGCTCGGGGGACAGGTCGCTCCGCGGCTGCAGGTCCATCAGGCAGAGCGTGCCGATGACGCGACCCGAGGTCGAGCCGATCGCCACCCCCGCGTAGAAGCGGGCATGGGGATCGCCGACGACGAGCGGGTTCTCGACGAAGCGCTGGTCCCGGATCAGGTCGGGCACGACGAGGGATTGCCCGCGCTGCCGCCGGATCGTGTGATTGCAGAAGGCGACCTCGCGATCGACGCCCTCCGCCGCGATGCCGTAGCGGGCCCGGAAGCGGAAGCGATCCTCGTCCACGAGGGCGACCATCGCCATCGGAACCGCGAAGAGTTCGGCGGCGGCGCGGCACAGGGTGTCCAGGTGGCCCTCCAGGCCGGCCTCCGGCGCAGCGGGCCGATCGGGTGCCACGGCTCCACGGTCGCTGGTCGACCCCGGACGGGACGCTGTCATCGCTCGATTTCCCCGCAAGCGCCCGACCGAAACGCGATGCCGTTGCGGTCGACGAAGTGCGGCGGAGCATCCCAGCCTAAAGTTAAGACTGCCTCACAAAACCGCCGAACAACGAGAGTTTCGCCCCAAACTCGACGAGACAGCGCCTATGTTCGAAAGCCGACAATAAGGGGTAGCGATTCGACACAAATCTCGAAAAGAGCTTTTCCCGAACGACAGGGGGTGGCTGCGGGGAATGTCGGAAATTGTCTCATGAATTGGCTCGGCGCCGATTCAAGGATCGCAAGAAAACCCTCGAACCGGCGCGAACGTTCTTGTCGTCACCCGGAGCATAAGCGCGTCAACGGCCCTCGGCCTATTCGATACCGAGCTTGTCCTTGAGCAACGCGTTGACGGCGGCCGGATTGGCCTTGCCGCCGGTCGCCTTCATCGTCTGGCCGACGAACCAGCCGAGCAGGGTCGGCTTGGCCTTGGCCTGCTCCACCTTGTCGGGGTTGGCGGCGATGATCGCGTCCACCGCCGCCTCGATGGCGCCGGTATCGGTGACCTGCTTCATGCCGCGGGCCTCGACGATGTCGCGCGGGTCGCCGCCCTCCGCCCAGACGATCTCGAACAGGTCCTTGGCGATCTTGCCGGAGATCACGCCCTCGCCGATCAGATCGACGATGCCCCCGAGCTGCTCGGCGGAGACCGGCGTGTCCTCGATGGTGCGGCCCTCCTTGTTGAGGCGGCCGAATAGCTCGTTGATCACCCAGTTCGCGGCGGCCTTGCCGTCGCGTCCGCGCGCCACCGCCTCGAAGTAGTCGGCCGACGCCCGCTCGGCGACGAGCACGCCGGCATCGTAGGCCGAGAGCCCGTAATCCTTGATGAAGCGCGCCTTCTTGGCGTCCGGCAGTTCGGGGAGGCCGGCGGCGAGACGATCGACGTAGGCCTGATCGAATTCGAGCGGCAGCAGGTCGGGATCGGGGAAGTAGCGGTAGTCGTGCGCCTCCTCCTTCGAGCGCATCGAACGGGTCTCGCCCTTGCCCGGATCGAACAGGCGCGTCTCCTGGTCGATCCGGCCGCCATCCTCCAGGATCGCGATCTGGCGGCGCGCCTCGACCTCGATCGCCTGACCGATGAAGCGGATCGAGTTGACGTTCTTGATCTCGCAGCGGGTGCCGAGCGGCTCACCGGGGCGGCGCACCGAGACGTTCACGTCGGCGCGAAGGTTCCCCTTCTCCATGTCGCCGTCGCAGGTGCCGAGGTAGCGCAGGATCGTGCGCAGCTTCGTCACGTAGGCCTTCGCCTCCTCCGACGAGCGGAGATCCGGTCGCGAGACGATCTCCATCAGGGCGACGCCCGAGCGGTTGAGATCGACGAAGCTCTTGGTCGGGTCCTGATCGTGCAGGGATTTGCCGGCATCCTGCTCCAGATGCAGGCGCTCGATGCCCACCGTGATCGACTCGCCCTCGGGCAGATCGACCAGCACCTCGCCCTCGCCGACGATCGGGTCCTTGTACTGCGAGATCTGGTAGCCCTGCGGCAGGTCCGGGTAGAAGTAGTTCTTCCGGTCGAACACCGACCGGTGGTGGATCCGCGCCTTGAGCCCGAGACCGGTGCGCACGGCCTGGGCGACGCATTCCTCGTTGATGACGGGAAGCATGCCAGGCATGGCCGCATCGACCAGCGAGACGTGATCGTTGGGCTCGCCGCCGAAGGCGGTCGAGGCGCCGGAGAACAGCTTGGAGCGGCTGGTGACCTGGGCGTGGATCTCCATGCCGATCACGACCTCCCAGTCGTGCAGGCCGCCCTTGATGAGCTTCTTCGGATCGACGCGCTCGGTCATTCTCTTCGACTTCGGTGCCGGCGCCGCTGGATCGGCGCCTGTATCCGGTGTGTAGGGAGCCCGTGCGGGACGGGTCAAGCGGGCGCGGGGCTTCCGGGCCGCCACGCCGCCAGCGTCACGGCCGGGCCGTTCACGAAGTCGGGGGCGTCCGCGATGACACGCGTCTCGGTCAGCCCGTGATGGGCGAGCACGCGGATCAGGTCCGGCAGCTCCATCCACCGGGTCTTGCCCTGGTTGCCGCCCCAGAAGGTCGCAAGGCCGCGGTCGCGGTAGGTCAACTCGTGGAGGGTGAGCCGCATCCCCTCCTGCTCGACCGGGCGCGGCACGTGCCGGTTCAGGCGGGGCTGCGGCGCGTAGTAATGCGTCCAGAGGAACAGCCGGTCGGAGCGGGCGGCGGCGAGCCGGATCAGTTCGAGCGGGTCGAACATGTGGTAGAGGATGCCGCAGGCGAAGATCAGATCGTAGCGCGGCCCCGGCGCGGCGAGGTGCCGGCTGACATCGCCGAGCAGGAAGGTCGAGCGGGTAAGGCCGGCGATGTTCTTGACGATGAGCGACTTGAGGAAGGCTTCGGAGTTCGACTCCACCGCCGTGACGCTGTTGGCGCCGAGGGCTTCGAGCTGGCAGGTATGGGCACCTTCCAGCGGCCCGAGTTCGAGGATGTCGTAGCCGTCGAAGCGCCCGTCGCGGCCGAGAACTTCTGCCGCCTGCCGCGGGCGGGGATCGGCGCGGAAGCCCGGCAGGCCGCCGCCGACCGGCAGATCGGGGACGAGTTCGCTCAGATCGCTCGCCCAGCGCCCGTCGAACAGATCGTAGGCGTTGCGGTGGCTGGGGACGTCGGTGTTGAAGGTCCGCTTGATCATGCCGTCCTGCCGCTGAGCCCCGCCGCACCTGCGCGCCGCGGCCCCTGGCGTCAAGTCCCTGTATCCTCAGCGCAACACTCATGGCCGGCCGCGACGCGTCATGGCGGCGATCGGGCAACCGAACAGCGTGCAATAGAGAATTTGCCTTTATCCTCGATGACGTTAGCCGCACCCACCAGAACTGTTGTCAACGGATTTAGATTTGTAATTATTCCAGTCAGATAACATAGCGTTTGCGTCACACCTGATCTTGCGGTCTCAGCGTAACACCTTTGCGTCCCGGCGCGCGAGGATTTCGGGGAGCCGGATCGGTCGATCGTCCATGAGGCATCTGCGCCCATCATTCCGTGCGGACGTGTCCGTGCGCGCTCTTCTCGCGTTCGGCTTCGCCGGGTCCGTGATCCTGGCCGCCCTCGGCCAAGCGCAGGCGCAAGCCTCGAAACCGCGCGGCGCCTCGAACACGCCGACGCCGGTCGGCGCCGCGGAAGCTTCGGTGCAGCTCGAAGAACTCTCGGTCGAGGGGCAGCAGCCGACCTACGGCACGACCGGCTTCGTTGCGACGCGCTCGACCGCCGGCACGAAGGGCAACGGATCGATCCTCGAGACCCCCGCCACCGTCAGCGTCATCACCCGCGAGGAACTCGACGTGCGCGGGGTGCAGGATCTCAACACGGCGGTGGCCTACACGCCGAACGTCCAGGCGGTCGACTATCCCGGCGGCCAGGGCGGCCCGACCTTTACCCTGCGCGGCTTCACCGCGAACAACTTCGACAATGTCTACGAGGACGGCCTGCGCTACGGCTTCAACTCGTTCGACCAGAACGTCGAGCCCTACGCCTACGAGCGCATCGACGTCGTGAAGGGCCCGATCTCGGTGCTTTACGGCGCCGGCCAGCCGGGCGGCATCATCAACCTCGTCTCGAAGCGGCCCTCCTTCACGCCCTTCAACGAGGTCTTCCTGCAGGGCGGCAACCGCAGCCGGATCCAGGCGGGCTTCGACCTGACCGGACCGGTCGAGGGCGCGCCCCAGTTCGCCTACCGCATCACCGGCCTGATCCGGAACGCCGACAGCCAAGTCCGCTACACGCCGGACGACCGGACCTTCATCGCCCCGGCGATCACGTGGCGGCCGGACGCCGACACCTCGCTCACCCTGCTCGCCAAGTATGCCGAGTTCCGCGGCGGCGGTTCGGAACAGAGCCTGCCGATCGTCGGCAGCATCATTCCGAGCGCCCGCGGCTTCTACGAGCGGGGCGTCTTCGTCGGCCAGCCGAACTTCAACACCGGCCTCCTCGAAAACAAGGAAATCGGCTACATCCTCGACCACACCTTCGCGCCGGGATGGCTGTTCCACTCGGCTTTCCGCGCCTACGAGACGACGGCGAAATACGATGCCGTCGGGGCTTCGCCGGCCCTGACGCCCGCTGGCTTCCAGTCGGTCTCGGTCTTCCCCTATCTTCGCGACCAGTCGAGCCAGGGCCTGCTCGCCGACAACCACGTCGAAGGCGTGTTCGACACGCTGGGCATCCAGCACAACGTCGCCTTCGGCGTCGACTTCCAGAACTATCTCCGCCGCGACGCGCACCTTCCCGCTCGGCTACCCGACCGCCGCCGCCAACCGGCTGATCGATCTCTATAATCCCGTCTACAATCTCGCCATCGCCTTCCCGCAGCGGACGAACGTCGCCACCCGCGCGACGCAGCAGCAGACCGGCCTCTACTTCCAAGACCAGATGAAGTGGAACGGCTTCATCTTCACCGGCAGCGTGCGCAAGGACTGGGTCGATCAGGAAATCCGCACCACCTTCAACTTCCCCAACCTGCCGCTCCCGACCCTGAACCGGACCACGGTCGACCAGCAGAGCTTCTCCGCGCTGAGCTACCGCGTCGCGCTCGGCTACGAGTTCGATGCCGGCGTGGTGCCCTACGTCTCGTACTCGACCTCCTTCAACCCGCAGATCGCGGGCCAGCGCGCCGACGGCTCGGCGCTGGACCCGCGCGAGGCGAAGCAGATCGAGGGCGGCGTGAAGTGGCAGCCGGTGGGCAGCAACGCGCTCTACACCGCCTCGTATTTCGAGATCACACAGACCAACATCCCGCTCGCCGATCCGCTCAATCCGGGCTTCTTCATCCAGACCGGCGAAGCGGTGGCGAAGGGCTTCGAACTCGAGGGCAAGGCCAGCCTGTTCGAGGGCTTCAACCTGATCTTCGGCTTCGCGCATCTCGACACGAAGGTCACGAAGAACCCGTCGAACCCGGCCCTGGTCGGAAACCGACTGGCCAACGCCCCGGCCAACACCCTCTCGCTGTTCGCCGACTACGCCTTCCCGCTCGGGTCGCCCTTCGGCGGCTTCCGCGCCGGGGCCGGCGTGCGCTACGTCGGCGCCCGCACCGACGCGACCAATGTCGACTGCATCCCGGCCTACGCCCTGGTCGATGCCTCGCTCAGCTACGACCTCGCCCGGCTGGACCCGGCCTGGAACGGGGCGATCCTGTCGGTGAACGCGACCAACCTGTTCGACCAGCGCTACTTCACCTCCGGCTTCTACACCGGCTACGTCTTCGAGGGCTTCCGCCGCAGCGTCTTCGGAACGCTGACCTATCGCTGGTAGGTGGGCCGTGACGCAGCCGGCGCACAGCGTGGCGGAGACGACGGCGCAGCGGCCGCCCGGTACGGCGGCGGCCGGCCCGGTCCGCTTCACGACCTCGCGCGCCTTCCGGGTCGGGCTGTGGCTGCACCGCTGGACCGGACTGATCGCGGCGCCGTTCTTCCTGATCCTCTGCATCACCGGCACGATCCTGATCTTCCACGAGGAGATCGACGAGGGATTGGGCTACGCGGCACACGCGGAGGCGCCCGCACCGGGCACGCCCGAGCGCCCGCTCTCCGAGATCGTCGCCGCCGCGAAGGCCGTGGCGCCGGGACGGCAGCCGCTGGCCCTGGTCTTCGACGCGGACCATCCCGAGCGCGTCACGGTCAGCCTCGTGGAGCCGGGCGCCCGCACCTTCGACGGGGCCAAGCCCGTCGTGATCGACCGGTATCGCGGCACGACGATCGCGGCGCCCGATCCGCGCTCGACGCCGACCGGCATCATCCTCACCCTGCACGCCAACTGGTTCCTCGGCCTGCCGGGCGAGCTGGCGGGCGGGGTCGTCGCCCTGCTGGTGGTGATCTGCCTCGTCTCGGGGGTCGTGATCTACGGTCCCTTCATCCGGGGGCTCGCCTTCGGCCTGATCCGGCGCGGCCGGGGCGAGCGCCTGCGCCAGCGCGACCTGCACAACTTCCTCGGCACGGTGACCCTCGGCTGGGCGCTCCTCGTCAGCGCCACCGGGGTCACCCTCGCGCTCGGCGACATCGCCCTGAAGGTCTGGCAGGCGACCGAGTTGCAGCGCCTCGCCGCCGCTCACGGTGGACAAGGCCACGACCTCGCGGCCGGACCGGGCGCCTCCCTCGACGCGGTTCGCGCCGCGGCGGAAGCGGCCAAGCCCGGCTGGCGGACGAGCCTGATGCTCTATCCCGGCAGCGCCTTCTCCACCGGGCGGCATTTCACGGTGCTGCTGCTGGGGCCGGAAGGTCTTCAGAAGCGGCTGTTCGAGATCGCCCTGGTCGATGCGGCGGATGCGCGGGTGGCCGAGATCGCGACGCTGCCCTGGTACCTCGTGGTGACGCAGCTCTCGCACCCGCTGCATTTCGGCGATTACGGCGGCCTGCCGCTCAAGCTGCTCTGGACCGCCTGCGCGTGGTTCACCCTCTTCATCACCGGCAACGGGGCGTGGCTCTGGTACGCGCGCCGCCCGCGCCGCCGAACCTCCGCCGAGGCGGGGCGCGGGGCGGGGCAAGCGGCATGACCTGGGCTCGCCATCCCACCCGCGTCGCGCTGGCGGTGACGGGTGTCACGATCGCCGGGCTCGCCGTCATGCTGGCCGAAGGGGCGGCGTGGAAGGTCGCGGGCTTCGTCCTCGCGGCGGCCCCTCCCGTGGCAGGGCTCGCAGCCTACCTGGCTCATCGGAGCAGCCGGTAGGAACGCCCGTACCGCGTCGCGAGCCGAACCGGCCGTCAGATCACCGGCACGCCGCGGCCCTTGGCCTGATCGCCGGGCTCGACGTGGATCACCACCACCGCGCCCTCGATCTCCGCCTCGATCACCCCTTCCAGACGGTCGCAGATCGCGTGGGATTCGAACACGGTCATCTCGCCCGGCACGACGAGGTGGAAGTCGATGAAGGTGGCGCTGCCCGCGTGGCGGGTGCGCACGTCGTGGGCCTCCAGCGCACCTTCGCTGTGGGCCGAGATCAGGCCGCGGATGCGGCTGACCATCTCCGGCGAGGCCGCCTGATCCATCAGGCCGTTGACCGAATCGCGCACCATCGTCCAGCCCGACCACAGGATGTTGAGGGCGACCAGGCCCGCGACGATCGGATCGAGCACCAGGGTTCCGGTGGCGAGGACGAGGCCGAGGCCGGCGAGCACGCCGACCGAGGTGACCACGTCGGCGAAGATGTGGCGGGCATCGGCCATCAGGGCGGGCGAGCGCAGCCGCCGGCCGCGCCGGAACAGCAGCAGCGCCCAGACCGCGTTGACGACGGTGGCGACGCCGTTCACCGCCAGGCCGAGCGCGGGCGCATCGAGCGGCTTCGGGTCGAGGATGCCGAAATAGGCTTCGCGCAGGATCAGCAGGGCGGCGACGATGACGAGCGCCCCCTCGATCACCGCGGAGAAATACTCGGCCTTGTGGTGGCCGTAGGGATGGTCCTCGTCGGCCGGCTGCGCGGCGACGCGCACGGCCAGGAACGCGCAGGCCGCGGCCACGACGTTGATGATGCTTTCCAGCGCGTCGGAATAGAGCGCGAGGCTGCCGGTGAGCCAGTAGGCAGTGAACTTCAGCGCGGTGACGAGCACGCCGACGGCAGCGCTCGCCAGGGCGGCCTTCTCGGTTCCGGTCATGCGACTTCAGGGCGCGGGGAGGGATGCCCCGCCCTTACGATCCGCGCCTCCGGAAGGCCACGGCAAAGGTTTTAGCTCGGGCTATCGCCTCCCACGTGCGGCGCGAGCGCGGAGGCGGGCAGGCGGCCGCGGGCGACCTCCTTCGCGCGGGAGCGCTCGGCCTTCTCGCGGGCCCGCTGTGCCCGGCGCGCATAGTTGCGGGCGATCCAGCCGAAGCTCGCCCGCGCGGACAGCTCATCGAAGCGGGCCGCCTCCCGCTCCCAGTAGCGCACAAGCTGCGCGTCGAGCGTCTCGTGCGGCGGCTTCTTGCCGGTTTCGGTCATGGCGCGACCATCCTCGGGGGCCGGCGGTGCATGTCAGGCCTCCGGCGCGGGCGGCGCATCGGTCTCCTCGACCACCAGTGCCTCCGCATCGCCCCGGAAGCTGCCGAGCCCGACATCGCCGGTCGGATGACCCGGTGTGCCGAAGGGCTCGCTCGGATAGGCCTCCTCGAAGCGGCGGCGGGCGTCGTCCGGATCCTCGGCCTTGAGGGTGATCCGCGGCGTCTCCGGCAGGGGCCAGCGCGGGTCGGCGGGATCGCGCGGGCTTACGGCGTACCATCTCATCGTGGGCGGTTTCCTCCGTCGAAACGGTGGATCAACGCGCGAGAACGCGGCTCGGCTGCGCCGCGCTCAGACTGTCCCGCATTCTTTCAGGTATCGCTCGGCGGCATCCCAATCGGCGGCGCCGGCGGCGAGGCCGACATAGCCGTCGGGCCGGACCAGATGCAGGCGTCCGGGCTCCGGATTGTTTCGCGGCGCGGGCTGGACCAGGCCGGGAAAGCGTGCGGCCAGCGCCGTCCCGCGCTCGGGATCCGCGGCGTAGAGAACGAAGCGCGGGTCGGCGCCGGCACCGGGCGGGGGCCCGGCCGCATCCTCCGGCCGCCAGCGCCGGCCGGCGCCCGGCCCGACCGAGAGCGGGGAGGCGGGATAGGCGATCTCGATCTCGCTCATCGTCGCCGCCATCCGCCGTCTCACCGCGTGAAGACCGAGAAGCAGATGCAGGGCTCGATTGCGCACCGCCTGGGCGAGGGGGTTGGCGAGCGTCGCCATCACGGTGAGCCGCCCGGCATTGCGCAGGACCATCTCGCCGACGGCGTTTCGCTCAGGGCTGTAGCTGTCGAGGAGGCCCGGGGCGGCCGCCCCGCGCAGCACAAGGGCGAGCTTCCAGGCGAGGTTCACCGCGTCCTGCATGCCGGTGTTCATGCCCTGGCCGCCGGCCGGGCTGTGGATATGCGCGGCGTCGCCCGCCAGGAAGACGCGGTCGCGCCTGTACTCTGAGACCTTGCGCTCGTGGATGCGGAAGCGGCTGAGCCAGACCGGGTCGGACACCCGGATGCCGGGACCGGCCCGCGCGGCGACCAGGGCCTGCACCTCGGACAGCGTCGGATCCGGCTTCGGCCGCCCGTCCGCCCGGCCGACCGTGGCGACGACCCGCGCCCGCCCGCCGGGGATCGGGAAGATCACGAAGGGACCGTCCCGGTGGAAATAGACCGCGATCTCGTCGTCGGGCGGGGCGCCCGCGCCGTCGAGGCGGATGTCGGCAAGCAGCCAGTCGTCGCCCTGGGCCGTGCCGCGGAAGGGCAGGCCGAGGCCGTGGCGCACGGCGCTGTGGGCGCCGTCGCAGCCGACCAGGAACGGCGCCGCCACCCGCTCCTCGCGCCCGTCGCCATGGGAGAGCCGCGCCTCGACCCCGTCGGGCGTCTGCGCGAAGCCGGTGAGTTCGACCTCGCGCTCGACCGCGGCCCCGAATTCCCGCAGGTGCTCGGCCAGCAGCCGCTCGGTGTCGCGCTGCGGGATCATCAGGCCGAAGGCGTAGGGGCTGGCGATATCGGAGAAGTCGGGACCGCCGAGCACCCGGCCGCCGCCGCGCAGGGTCGCGCCGCGGGCGCGCAGGCCCGCCGCGAGGAAGGCCGCGGTGCAGCCCATCCGGTCCATCAGCTCGAGGGTGCGCGACCAGACGACGAGCGCCTTCGAGGTCTGCGTCGCCTCGCGCGCCCGATCGATCAGCCGGACGCCGACGCCGTAGCGCGCGAGTTCGCAGGCGAGCGTCAGGCCGACCGGCCCGGCGCCGACGATCAGGACGTCTGCCATCTGCCCGTCTCCCGGCCGCATGCTGCCCTCGGCCGCCGCTGCGATCAATCCGCCATTTGCGTCGGGCGCGCATCCGTGCTGATGCGCTCAGATGCGCGTGGACCTGTTCGATTTCGAGTTGCCGGAGGCTTCGATCGCGCTGCGGCCGGCGAGCCCGCGCGACGCGAGCCGCCTGCTCGTGGTGCGCCCCGGCGAAAGCCTCGCGGATCGCGGCGTGCGCGACCTGCCCGCGCTCCTGAACCCCGGCGACGCCCTCGTCTTCAACGACACGCGGGTGATCCCGGCCCGGCTCTCCGGCATCCGCCACCGGGCGGGCGGCGCGGGGCAGCGCTGCGAGGCGATGCTGCACCTGCGCGAGGCGCCCGACCGCTGGCGCGCCTTCGCCCGCCCGGCCAAGCGCCTCGCGCCCGGCGACCGCATCCGCTTCGGCGAGGGCGAGACGACCAGCGAGGTCTGCGCCATGGCCGGGCTCGACGCCACGGTGGAGGAGCGGGGGGAGGGCGGCGAGATCCTGCTGCGCTTCGACCTCGCCGGGCCGGCGCTCGACGAGGCCATCGCGGCGCTCGGCGCCCTGCCGCTGCCCCCCTACATCGCGGGCAAGCGGCCCACCGACGCGCGGGACACCACCGACTACCAGACCGTCTACGCCCGCGAGCCCGGCGCGGTCGCCGCCCCCACCGCCGGACTGCATTTCTCGGACGCCCTGCTCGGCGCGATCGACGCGGCGGGGATCGAGCGGGTCCACGTCACCCTGCATGTCGGGGCCGGCACCTTCCTGCCCGTGAAGGCGGACGACACCGACGCCCACCGGATGCACGCGGAGATCGGCATCCTCGACGCCGCCACCGCCGCTCGGCTCGACGCCGTCCGGGCGCGGGGCAACCGGATCGTCGCCGTCGGCACCACCGCCCTGCGGCTGCTGGAGAGCGCGGCGGGGCCCGATGGGACCCTCCGCCCGTTCTCGGGGGCCACCGACATCTTCATCACGCCGGGCTACCGCTTCCGCGCGGTCGATGCCCTGGTGACGAACTTCCACTTGCCGCGCTCGACCCTGTTCATGCTGGTCTCGGCCTTCTCCGGCCTCGACACCATGCGCGCGGCCTACGCCCACGCGATCGCCTCGGGCTACCGTTTCTACTCCTACGGCGATGCCAGCCTGCTGTTTCCGGAGGGCGCGCCATGAGGGCTCCCCGATGAGCAGCCGGCGCCCGCCGCTGCGGGTCGACGTCGCCCGCAGGGTCGATCGCTTCCTCGGCCTGATGGCGGGCGAGGGGGGACCGAGGCTGCGCGGCCTCTACCTCGTCGGCTCGGTGGCGCTCGGCGATTTCCGGCCCGGCCGCAGCGACATCGACTTCGTCGCCCTCCTCGACGGGCCGCCGGGCGAGGCGGACACGCAGGCGCTGGGGCGGGTCCACGCTGCGCTCGCCCAGGCCGGCGGGCCGCATTTCGACGGCGTCTACCTGCCGATCGACGCCCTGCGGCAACCGCCGCAGCCGGGCGCCGTCCTGCCCTTCAGTGAGGACGGGCAGCTCCGCACCAGCGAACCCTGCCGCGAAGTCAGCCCGGTCCTCTGGCGCTGCCTCGCCCGCTCGGGCCGGCCGATCCTCGGCGCCACGCCCGCCGCGCTCGGCATCGCCGACGACGACGCGGCGCTTCGCGCCCACGCCCTGGCCGATCTCGACCGATACTGGCGGCCCTGGATCGAAGAGTGCGACGCGGCGCTCGCCTTAAAGGCACCGGACGCCGCCTGCGACGCGAAAACTCTCGAACGGGGTGTGTTGGGCGTGAGCCGAATCCTCTGCACCCTCGCCACCGGGCGGATCGTCTCGAAGAGCGAGGGCGGACGCTTCGTGCTGGATCGCCTGCCGGAGGACCATCGGCAGGCGGTGTGGGACGCGCTCGACGCCCGCGACGGCGCGCTGGAGCAGGTCTCCCCGGCGGAGATGCGGGCCGGCCTCGCCACGATGCGTTTCCTGATCGACGCCGCCGCGGGCTATCAGGCCGGCGCGACCGCCCCGACATCCCCGGACCGATGACAGATCCCCTCGACTTCTCCTTCACCGTCGCCGCCACCGACGGACAAGCCCGCACCGGCCACATCAGCATGCCGCGTGGAAACATCCGCACGCCGGCCTTCATGCCGGTGGGCACGGCCGCGACCGTCAAGGCGATGTACCCGGAGCAGGTGCGCGACCTCGGCGCCGACGTGGTGCTCGGCAACACCTACCACCTGATGCTGCGCCCCGGCGCCGAGCGGATGGCGCGGCTCGGAGGGCTCCACCGCTTCATGCGCTGGGACGGGCCGATCCTCACCGATTCCGGCGGATTCCAGGTGATGTCGCTCTCAGCCCTCCGGAAGATCGACGAGGAGGGCGTGACCTTCCGCTCGCACATCGACGGCACCGCCCACCGGATGAGCCCGGAGCGCTCCATCGAGATCCAGGGGCTTCTGGGCTCCGACATCCAGATGCAGCTCGACGAGTGTGTGCGCCTGCCGGCCGAGCGGGCGGAGATCGAGAAGGCGATGCACCTGTCCCTGCGCTGGGCCGAGCGCTGCCGCGTCGCCTTCGGCGAGCAGCCGGGCAAGGCGATGTTCGGCATCGTCCAGGGCGGAGACGTGCCGGAATTGCGCGTCGAGAGCGCGCGGGCGCTGACCGGTCTCGACCTCAAGGGCTACGCCATCGGCGGCCTCGCCGTCGGCGAGCCGCAGGCGGTGATGCTGGCGATGATCGAGACCGTCGAGCCGCACCTGCCTGCCACGAAGCCGCGCTACCTCATGGGCGTCGGCACGCCGGACGACCTGATGCAGTCGGTGATGCGCGGCATCGACATGTTCGATTGCGTGATGCCGACCCGCGCCGGCCGCCACGGCCTCGCCTATACCCGGCACGGCCGGATCAACCTGCGCAACGCCCGCCACGCCGAGGACACGCGGCCCCTCGACGAGGCCTCGGACTGCCCGGCGGCACGGGACTATTCCCGCGCCTATCTCCACCACCTCGTCCGTTCGGACGAGATCCTGGGGATGATGCTGCTGACCTGGAACAACCTCGCCTACTACCAGGCGCTGATGGCCGGCATGCGGGCGGCGATCGCGGCCGGGCGGCTCGCGGATTTCGTGGCCGAGACCAAGGACGGCTGGGCGCGGGCGGAGGCCGAAGCGAAGGGCTGACGGCCGCGGGACGCGCCCTCGCCGACTTCAGCGGAGGTCGGCGCGCTTCTGGGCCTTGTTGTAGCTGGTGATGGCCGCCTGGCAGTTCGGCGAGAGCTTGGCCTTGTTCTGCTTGAAGCAGGCGCGCACCTCGGCGCTGTCGGGCGCGAACTCGCCGCAATAGCTCAGGTAATCCCCGGTGCAGTGCTGGCGCAGGGCCTCGCGGTCGGCGGACGGCGCCGGGCCGGCGAAGGCCGCGCTCGTGGTGATCATCAGGGCGATGGCTGTGCGTGCGAACATGAGACTCTCGACAACTCCGACATCACGTCCCCGCCCGCAGCCGCTCTCGAGAACGGTGCGGCGCGAGGGTGGCCCGGCTTGGCCGGGCCGCGGGGTGTAGAGCCTGCCGATCGGGCGAGAGTGCGGCCGGCATGTGGCAGGCCAAGCCATGCATCCGCCACAGGAAACCGTCGGTTCCAGGGCGCGGTTCAGGGATGTTCCGGCGGGTGCCGCGGCTCGTCCCGCCGGTCCGGCGCATGCGCCAGGACCCGGTAGGCGCCCTCAAGATCGTCGCGCCCGCTCGCCTGCGCGGCCTTCAGCCCGGCCACGATGCGCGCGGCGACCGGCAGGCGGTAATGCAGCGGATCCCAGTAGTTCGTGTCCTGCGTCGTGATCGGGGAGGGGATGCGGAAATCGACCACGCTTGCCCCGCGCACCGTGCCGATCCGCGCCACCTCCGCCTTGCAGGCGGCCTCCCGCGCCGCGGCGGGCGAGCCGGGCGCGCCCTGCTGCGAGACGTGGACGGGCGGGAGGACCACGAGTTTGCGGGTCTTGGGCGGGGCCTGCGCCAGCAGCGCGTCGAGCCAGCCCAGCGCCGGCATCGGAGCGTCGGCGGGCGTCGGCCGGTAGCCCGGCTCGGCCTCGGCGGCGGCCAGGATCGCCTGAGCTGCGCGGATATGCGCCTGCGCGCGGGCCGCGTCGTAAAGTCCTTCCGGCGGCGTGAACACCGCGTAGCCGTTGCCCGCGAGCCGCGCGCGGGCGAGCCCGAGCCGGTGCAGCGCGGCCTCGAAGGCGGTGCCGAGGCTCTGCCAGTTCACCTGAACCAGCACGTCCCACGCCGTGATCGGCTGGTAGAGCCAGGCGGGGAAGGCGCGGAAGGTCAGGCGGCGCTCGTCCGCATCCGGCTCGCACCAGGTCGGGTCGATGCCGAGGATCAGCGTCGTCGGCCGCTCGTGGCGCAGGTACAGCCGGGCGAGTTCGCTCTGCTCGTAGGGGGTCGCCGCGTTCATCGACAGGTTGGCGAAGCGCCCGCCGAAGGCGCGGCCGAGCTCCGCCGGGTCGAGCAGGCGCAGGGTCGAGGTGCCGAACACCGCCGCGTCGTAGGCGCCGCTGCGCGCCACCTGCGGATACATGAAGCGCTGGTTGCCATCCATCAGCGGCCCCTGCGCCCGGCCGGGGCCGGACCGCAGGCCGTAGGGGTCGAGGGCGGCGATGAAGCCGATGCAGGCCATGCCCGCGACGGCCATCACGCTCAGGAACAGCAGGACGAAACGCCGCCATTCCGGCGGCGAGCCCGCCGGGTTCGCTCTGCTCATCGGTCTTCGTATCGACTCACCGGTTGGCGGCCCACCGAGCCGTGTTGACCCTCCCGCCCCGAGCCCCTATTGCGAGCCCCACGCTCCGAGCGCAACCGGCCCGCCCCGCGGCGCTGAGCGCGAACCGGATGCGAGCGCGTAGCTCAGTTGGTAGAGCAACGGACTTTTAATCTGTAGGTCCTGGGTTCGAGTCCCAGCGCGCTCACCACTGATTTCGCCCGCCCGGTCAACGACTTGGCGGGTTTTTGATTGCCCGGAACACGTTCCGTGCGGCAAGCAGTACGGACCAGGCGCTTTACGAGCCGCTCGGGTCGTGAAACCGAAGCCGTCGCGCCCTAGACCCGCCACGAAGGATGTTGTGCGGGCGGCGCGCATCCGACAGGTTGGCGCCCATGGCCGACGACGTCTCGCCGCAGCGACCGCTCCCGGAATCCCTGACCCGGTTTCTGTCCGCGCCGGCGCCCCGGCAGCCGCCTCCTCGGCCTCGCGGAGGGGACCGGGCCAAGCCGGCCACCGCGCGCGGTTCGACGTCGAGCGGAGCCCTTCGGATCATGATTCTATGGGCGATCGGCTACAACCTCTTCGGATTCGCGATCATCGTTCTGCTATGGCGGAGCATGCAGTGAGGGGCGATCGGCGCCCTCTCAGGCGTGGAGAGGGCGTCAGGCGGTGGTTGAGGAGACCCGTGTCAGCGAGCGGAGCGCCCCGGGCGCTCGACCGGACCAGGACCCGCGCACCACGGCCGTCCTGATACTGGCCACCCTCCGCGATGCGGGCGCGCATCTCGGCAACCTCCTTCGGCTCGCTCGGGCAGAGATCCGGGGCAATCTGCGCGCGCTCGCATCGCTCGTGACGCTGTTCGGCGGGGCGCTCCTGCTCGTCCTCGCGTCGCTGGTCCTGTTGCTGTTCGCGCTCCGCGACGCGTTGGCGGCTCTGATCGGAGATGACGCGCTGGCGGCTCTGATCGTCGCTCTGCCCTTCCTCGTCGCCGCGGCGATCCTGACGCGCCTCGGCCTTCGAAGAATGAGCCTGCGTTCTTCGGAGGGTTGATCGCGGAGCGCCGGGCCGCCATCCCGGCGGGAGCGACGCGCGAGACTTTCATGGACGTTCCACCGCTCCCAACGCTGCAGGCCCTCCGCCGCGGCGATCTCGCCGGGGCCAAGGTGCTGCGCCTCGGCGAAGCGCTGACCGAATTCCCGCCCGAACTCTTCGGGCTCGCCGAAACCCTGGAGGTGCTCGATCTCAGCGGATGCGGCCTCACCGCGCTCCCCGACGAGATCGGGCGGCTCAAGCGGCTGCGTGTCCTGTTCTGCTCGAACAACCGCTTCGAACGGCTGCCGCCCGCGCTCGGGGACTGCCCGGCCCTGAGCCAGATCGGCTTCCGCGCCACCGGGATGCGCGAAGTGCCCGGCGAGGCGCTGCCCCGGGGCCTGCGCTGGCTCACGCTGACCGACAACCGCATCGAGCACCTGCCCGACGCGGTCGGCCGGCGCCCGCTTCTGCAGAAACTGATGCTGGCGGGAAACCGGCTGCGGAGCCTGCCGACCTCGCTGGAGAACGCCGAGCGTCTCGAATTGCTGCGCCTCTCCGCCAACGGCTTCGCGGCGCTGCCCGCGTGGCTCGCGGCGCTGCCGCGGCTCGCCTGGATCGCATGGGCCGGCAATCCCCTCGACGGGGAGGCGCCGCCGGCCCGGGTGCCGCGCGTGTCGTGGGACGCGCTTACACTCGGTCCCTGCCTCGGCGAAGGCGCATCGGGGCGGACCTATCGGGCCGTCTGGCGTAATCTGGAAGGGGAGGAGGCGGTCGCGGCGAAGCTGTTCAAGGGCCGGATGACCAGCGACGGGCTGCCCGAGCGCGAGATGGAGGCCTGCCTCGCCGCCGGCCGACACCCCCATCTCACCGGCGCCCTCGGGCGGATCGAGGGGCACCCGGACGGGGTGCAAGGGCTCCTGATGCCGCTGATCCCAGACGGCTGGCGGGTTCTGGCCGGGCCGCCGAGCCTGGAAAGCTGCAGCCGCGACGTCTACGCGCCGGACCTCGCCCTGCCGCCTGACACGGCGCTACGCATCGCGGCAGGCGTGGCTCGGGCGGCGGCCCATCTCCATGGCCGAGGGGTGCTCCACGGCGACCTCTACGCGCACAACACGCTCTGGGACGGTGGCGCGGGCGAGGCCGTGCTGAGCGATTTCGGGGCCGCCTCCCTGCTGCCGGCCGGCGAGGCCGGAGCCGCCTGGCAGCGGGTCGAAGCGCGCGCCTGGGGCCTCCTCCTCGGTGAGCTGCTCGACCGCTGCACGGGCGAGCCCGAGGGGGTCGCGGCCCTGCGCGCCCTGGGGCGGGCCTGTTGCCAGGCCGACACCCGGGCGCGGCCCTCGATGGCGGAGGTGACCGACGCCCTGAGCCGGCTTCCGTCGCCGGATCGTCACGCTCCTGCGTGATCCATGACCGTCTCAGCCGCGTTGTACCTGTCACCGACGATGCGGCAGGATGCAGCCTTGCACCCGCCACAACCCTTACGAGGAGCAGGACGAAACCGCATGAGCGAACCGCGCGAGATCGAGCTGAAGCTGGAATGCGAGCCGTCCGACCTCACCACCCTGCAGAATCACCCGCTCCTGCGGGAAGCGGCGGCGCAGGACGAAGCGGAACTCGCCTCCGTCTACTTCGACACGCCCGACCGGCAGTTGCTGGCGGCCAAGCTCGGCCTGCGGGTCCGCGAGAGCGGCGGCCGCTTCGTCCAGACCCTCAAGGCCGAGGGTGACGGCCTGTTCGACCGGCCGGAATGGGAGCAGCCGGTCGAGCGCTCGGAGCCCGATCGGGCGGCCCTCGCCGACACGCCGTTCGCGCGGCTCGTCGATGCCGACGCGGCGCTGGAGCCGCTCTTCATCACCCGGGTGACCCGGCGGACCTACCTCGTCGAGCAGGGCGAGTCGCGCATCGAGGTCGCGCTCGATACCGGGCGGATCGAGGCGCCCGCCGCCGGCGACCGCATCCTGCCGCTCTGCGAGGTCGAGCTCGAACTGAAGGACGGGACCGCGAGCGACCTGTTCGCCCTCGCGCAGGCCATCGCGAACCTCGTGCCGGTCCGCCTCGGCGTGCGCAGCAAGGCCGAGCGCGGCTACGCCCTGGCCACGGGCAAGCTCGACCGGGTGCGCAAGGCCGAGCCCGTGCCGCTGCGCGAGGACATGAGCGCGGCCGAGGCGTTCCGCGCCGTCGCCCATGCCTGCCTGCGCCAGATGCGCATCAACGAGGACATCCTGCTCAAGGGCCGCGACGTCGATGCCCTGCACCAGATGCGCGTCTCGATCCGCCGCCTGCGCTCGGCCTTCTCGCTGTTCGGCGACCTCGTGGACGATCCCCTCGGCGTGCGCATCCGGACGGAGCTGAAGGAGGTCACCGAGCCGCTGGGCCGGGCGCGCAACCTCGACGTCTTCCTCGCCACCGTCCTGCCGGCCGAGCGCGAGCGGCACCCGGACGAGACCGGCCTGCTCGGCCTGGAGCGGCAGCTCGAGGAGGAACGCGCGCAAGCCTATCGCGACATCGCCGCGCTCCTCGGCTCGGATGCGTGGCGGATGCTGCTGCTCGACCTCGTCGGCTGGATCAATGCCGGCCCGTGGCTGCGGGACGAGAGCCCCGGCCGCACCTCCCTGCGCGAAGAGCCGGCGCGCGTCTTCGCCGCCCGCGAACTCGACCGGCGGCGGCGGCAGGTGAAGCGACGCGGGCGCGACCTCGACGAGCTCGACCCCGAGGAGCGCCACCGGGTGCGCATCGCCGCCAAGAAGCTGCGCTACGGCGCCGAGTTCTTCGCCGCGCTCTTCCCCGGCAAGAAGGCGAGCAAGCGCCACGCGGCCTTCGGCAAGGCGCTGTCCGACCTTCAGGACCATCTCGGCGCACTCAACGACATCGCCACCGGCGACGAGCTGATGCGGGACATGACCGTCGAATCCGTCGGCGCCTCGACCCTGTTCGTCGCCGGGATGACCGCGGCGGACATCGAGGCGCGCACCCGCACGCTCCTCGAGGCCGCGGCCGAGGCGCACGAGGATCTCGTCGACACCAAGCCGTTCTGGCGCTGAGGCCGCGCCGCGCACGAGCGGAGCCGGGCGCCTCGGAGGGTGGTCCGATGCGAACCCGGCTCCCGTGCCGTTCGACCGTGTCAATCGATCCGTGGAGCTTCCAATCCGCTAAGGTTGGGGCCGTGGCCTGCGCGGGGGCCGATTGTCCGCAACCGAACTCTGCCGTAACCGAGCCGGGTTGAAGGGGCGGGAACGTTTCCGCTGCCAAAGTTTTTCGCGGTAATGCGTTTCGAGGTCGAGCGGAAATTCCTCGTGGCCGATGAGGGCTGGCGGGCGGGTGTCACCAGTCGCCGCCGGCTCACGGACGGGCTGATCGGGCAGTTCGAGACGGGGAACAAGGTGCGTGTGCGGCTCGACGAGGGCCGGGCGTGGCTGACGGTCAAGGGTGAGCGCGTCGGGCTCGGACGGCCGGAATTCGAGTACGAGATCCCGCGGGGCGACGCGGAATCGATGCTGAGCCTCGTCTGCGAAACCTGCTTCATCGAGAAGACGCGCCACTGCGTGCCCTATGCCGGACTGGTCTGGGAGGTCGATGTCTATGGCGGCATCCTGGAGGGCATGATCCTGGCCGAGGTGGAGCTCGACCACGAGGGGCAGGCCTTCGAGCGCCCGGCCTGGCTCGGCCGGGAGGTGACCGGCGACCCCCGCTTCCGCCAGTCGGCGCTGCTGCGTCGCTTCGGCGAGTCGAGGCGCGTCATCACCCTGGAGGAGGTGCTGGCCGCTCCGTCGTGAGAGGCCAACCGTTCAGGCTCAGCGAGCGGGTGCCGCGCGCGGCATAGCCACGGCCTCGGCCACGCCGGGCGTCAGGCCGCCCGTTCCGTCGCCTCGCAGCCATGACGAGGCGAGCCCCCGCGGCGTGACATGGCACGCGCGATTTTTCCGCTCGCCGGAGATGGCTTCGTCGTTGCGGCGCCGCGCGCTATGAAGGCGGTGGAACAGGCCTTGAGACAGGGGAGCGGGGGCGGTGGAGCAGGCGGCGCGTCCGGGCGGTGACCGCCCCTTCCGCCCGCGCTGGCTCGCCCGCCCGACCCTGCGTCAGCTTCGTCTCGGCAGCGGCCTCGTGCTGTTCGCCTACGTGCTCACGCATCTCATCGTTCACGCGCTCGGCAACGTCTCCCTCGACGCGCTGGAAAGCGGGCTCACCGTGAAGGCCGCGCTCTGGCGCACGCCGCCGGCCCTGCTGCTTCTCTACGGTGCGCTTCTCCTGCATCTCGCCCTCGGCCTCCAGGCCTTCTACGAGCGGCGCTTCTACCGGGTGCGGCCGGCCGAGACCGCGCAACTCCTGCTCGGCCTCGCGGTGCCGATGCTGCTCCTCAGCCATGTCGTCGGCACCCGTCTCGCCTGGAGCCTGGAGGGGCTGGATCGCGGCTATCCCCAAGTCCTCTACGCCACCTGGGTCGCCGCGCCGGGCCAGGGCATGATGCAGGCGGCGGGCCTCGTCGTGGCGTGGCTGCACGGCTGCTTCGGCCTGTACTTCTGGCTCCGGCTCAAGCGCGGCTTCCCCCGCGCCGCGCCCTGGCTGCTCGCGGGCGCGGTGCTGGTGCCGGTGCTGGCGCTCCTCGGGATCGTCCAGGGCGGACGCAGCGTGGCGGCTTTGGCCGCCGATCCGGCGTGGCGGGCGCTGGAGCTCGGGCCGAACCAACTCGGCCTTTCGGCCCAGAGCGAGCGGCTCGGCGCGATCCGCCGCGGGCTGTTCTCGGCCTACATGACGGCCCTCGCCCTCGTCCTGCTGGCCCGCGGCGCCCGCACCTTCGCCGAGACGCGGGGCGGCTTCGTGCGCATCGGCTATCCCGACGGGCGCACCGTCCGCGTGCCGCGGGGCAGCAGCGTCCTCGAGGCGAGCCGGCGCGGCCGCATCCCGCATGCGAGCGTCTGCGGCGGGCGGGGCCGCTGCTCGACCTGCCGCATCCGGGTGGTCGATGCGGAGCGCGGTCGCGGCCTGCCGGATCCGGAACGGGCGGAGCGGCTCGTCTTGGACCGGATCGGCGCGAGTCCCGGCATCCGGCTCGCCTGCCAGCTCCGTCCCGACGGCGATCTCACCGTGGCGCCGCTGTTCACGCCGCAGGCCCGCGCCCGATCCGTGCCCGACGCGGAGCGGGCCGCGACCGGCGAGGAGCGCTTCGTCGTCGTGCTGTTCGCGGACCTGCGCGGCTCGACCCGGTTCGCCGAGGAGCACCTGCCCTACGACACCGTCTTCGTCATCGGCCGCTTCCTCGGCGCGGTCGGCCGGGCGGTGCGCGAGTCGGGCGGATCGGTGAACCAGCATCTCGGCGACGGGCTGATGGCGATCTTCGGCCTCGACCGCGACCCGAAACACGCCGCCCGCGACGCCTTGAAGGCGGTCGACGGCATCGCGCGCCACGTGGAGCAGCTCAACCGCATGCTCGCCGCCGACCTCGGCGAGCGCCTGCGCTACGGCGTCGGCCTGCATGCGGGCACGGCCATCGTCGGCGAGCTCGGCGACGAGACCGAATCCCGCTTCACCGTGCTCGGCGACACGGTCAACGTCGCCGCCCGGCTGGAGAGCTTGACCGGACCGATGCGGCAGGTCGCGATCGTCTCGGAGGCCGTCTACGAGGCCGCCGGCCTTCCCCCCGGCGCGCTCCAGGAGCTGACCCTGACGGGGCGGGCCCAGCCGCTCCGGGCGCGCCTGATCGGCACCGACGTGCCGGCCGCGCTTCAGGAGAGCTGATCAGCCGGTTCCCCCTCAGCGTGCCGGTGCGGCTCCGGTCGAGCCCGTGGCGTCGGGCGCGGGCGGCTTGATCGCCCACAATTCCGTCGGCAGGCTGATCGGCGCGCCCGGCTTGTAGTCGGCCGAATCCTGGATGTGCGAGGTGGTGACGTAGATCGTCCCGTCCGGTCCCTCGCCGAAGGTGTCCGGCCAGCGCAGGGACGGATCCTGCACCAGGGTCGTCAACCCGTCCTTGCCGCCGGACAGGTCGCGCACCTTCACCGCATTGTCCTGCGGGGAGGTCACGTACATCCGCCCGTCGCGGCGGGCGATCAGCAGTCCGTCGGCGACGCCGTTCTCGCCGACCTTCGCGACCTTGCCCGCGAGGCTCTTGTCGGTGAGCGTGTCGGGCACCAGAGAGGCGGCGGCCCAGCCGGTGAGCGCGTCGGTCGGCAGGCTGTAGAGCGTCTTGCCCTTGATCGCCTGCCAGTAGAGCGTCTTGCCGTCGTTCGAGAGCGCGATGCCGTCGGCGGCGAATTCCACGCCCCGCCCGTCGGGCCGGCGCAGCGGCTTGCCGTCGTAGCTCACGGTGACCGACTTGTCGGGCATGGTCGAGGGATCGCCCGAGAGGATGCGCTTGGCCGAGCCGCTGTCGAGATCGACGACGATTAGCGCGCCCTCGGCCCCGGAATCGGTGAGGTAGGCCGTCTTCCCGTCCGGCGCGATCCGCACGTCGTTGAGGTAGGAGGCCTGGAGCACCGTGGTGGTGTCGAAGGGGATCGTCTTGATCACCGTGTTGGTCTTCAGGTCGATCCCGACGAGCTTCGGCCCATCCTTGATCACGTGGGCCATCGCGGGGGCCGCGGCATCCACCACCCAGAGCCGGTCCTGCCCGTCGGCGACGACGCTCTGCACGCAGACGAAATGATCCTTCGGCGAGAGTTCGTCGGCCCGCGCGTTGCGCCACGCGTTCCACTGATCGTCGGGGAAGGGGACGGGCTTGCCGTCCTTGAGTTCGGCCACCGAGACCGGCGCGTCCTCGCTCCAGCGCGGGAAGTTGACGAAGATGCGCCCGTCGCGGGCGACGGTGACGCCGGTGACCTGATGCTCGAAACGCGCGACCTTGCTGAGCGCGGCCTTCCCCTCCTGCGCCCGGACGGGGAGGGGGCATGCCACCGTTCCGGCGAGCAGCGCGACGGCGAGGGCGGTCAGGGATCGGGTCATGGTCGGGCAGCCTCGGGCGAGAGGATCGAGCACAAGTCTCCGACGCAACCCCGGCCCTGCCGGCCGGGGTCCCTCACGAAATCGTTGTGCCGCTTATGCCCGGCGGCGCGTACACCCACGCTGCATCGGCGCTGTGCCGCGGTCTGCACCCTAGATCGCCCGCGCGGATACGCTTCGGGCCTGTGGCACGGAGCGAAAATTTGCCTGCGGTTTCGCTGGAACGGTTCAGGTTCGCTCGCCGTTACTCGCGCAGTTTTGACCTTCTCGGAGGATTTTATGCGCAAATCCCTTCTCGCCGCCGCCGCGATCCTGACGCTGGCCGGAGTGTCCGGTGCGAGCGCCCAGACCACCGTGATCGAGCGCGACGCGCCGGACCGGGTCGTCGTCGACCGCCCGGCCACCACCTCCTCGACCACCGTCGAGCGGCGCGAGAGCACCTCGACCGGCTGCGCCACCAAGTCGGTGACCAAGGAAAACGACATGGGCGACCGCAAGACGGTCACCAAGGAGAGCTGCGACTAAGGTTTTCCGCGGTCGCCTATCAGGTCGGGAAAAACCCGCCGCGGACCGTCCGCGGCGGGTTTTTCTTTTTCGCTGCGGGAAAGCGATCCGCGATACGTCGGCATCGCCCGAACGCGTCGGAAAAAGCGAACCTTGTCCAAGTTGGTGACATACGCCGCGCCGACATTTCGAAGGTCATGGCGCCGGCATAGAAACACAACATGAGTTATACTTCAAATATTGCCAACTAAACAAGCAAATCATGTCGTCAATTGTCGCACCGGCCGCACAATCCAATTTTGCGGCGTTCTCCCGAGACTGGCGGTGCGGCACTCTCCCGCCGTCCTATGCTCAACCCGGAGGACGACGATGAACGACGACGCTCTCAAGACGCTCGTGGCCCAGGGCCTCGCCGCCATGAAGAACGGCGGCAAGGTGGCTGCGGCCGCCACCGACGAGATCCGGAACGACGCCCGCCATCCCGACCTCAAAGCCGCCCTGGAGCAGGGCAACACGACCGCGCAGCAATGGGCCCAGCGGATCGACCAAGCGCTTCAGCAGGTCGGCGGCAGCGGCGAGCAGAAGAATCCGGTGCTGGAGGGGCTCTACGAGGTCAGCCGTCAGATCCGGCAGCAGGCGCCCGACGACGCCTCGCGCGATCTCGGCATCATCGCCAATGGCCAACTCGCGCTGCACTACTGGATCGCGGCCTTCGGCACGATCCGCGCCTATGCCGAGCATCTCGGCGAGAGCAAGACGGCGCGGGCCATGCAGACCTCGCTCGACGAGGCCAAGGCCGCCGACGAGCAGCACAACACGATCGCCCGGACGATCATGGGCGCCTGAACCGCGACCCGGAACGGGCGAGGGCCGCTCACGATGAGCGGCCCTCTCTGGTTTCAGGCGCCTCGGATGCGAGGCGCGAAGGCGGCCTGTGATCAGGCGTGCGCCAGCACCGCGAGCAGCAGCAGGGCGATGATGTTGGTGATCTTGATCGCCGGGTTCACGGCGGGGCCCGCCGTGTCCTTGTAGGGATCGCCGACGGTGTCGCCGGTCACCGCCGCCTTGTGGGCGTCCGAGCCCTTGCCGCCGTGATGGCCGTCCTCGATGTACTTCTTGGCGTTGTCCCAGGCGCCGCCGCCCGAGGTCATCGAGATCGCGACGTAGAGACCGGTCAGGATCACGCCGAGCAGCGAGGCGCCGACGGTGGCGAAGGCCTGGCTCTTGCCGGCGATCGGCTGGATCACGAAGAACAGCACGATCGGCGTCAGCACCGGCAGGAGCGAGGGGATGATCATCTCCTTGATCGCCGCGCGGGTCAGCATGTCGACGGCGCGGCCGTAATCGGGCCGGTCGGTGCCCTGCATGATGCCGGGCTTCTCCCGGAACTGGCGCCGCACCTCCTCCACCACCGCGCCCGCGGCGCGGCCCACCGCCGTCATGGCGATGCCCGCGAACAGGAACGGGATCAGGCCGCCGAGCAGGAGGCCGACCACGACGTAGGGGTTGGAGAGCGAGAAATCGACGGAGACGCCCTGGAAGAAGCGGTACTGCGTCGGGCTCGCATTGGCGATGAAGTAGTTCAGGTCCGAGGTGTAGGCGGCGAACAGCACCAGGGCGCCGAGGCCCGCCGAGCCGATGGCGTAGCCCTTGGTCACCGCCTTGGTGGTGTTGCCGACGGCGTCGAGCGCGTCGGTCGCCCTGCGCACGTCGGAGGGCAGGCCCGCCATCTCGGCGATGCCGCCCGCGTTGTCGGTGACGGGGCCGAAGGCGTCCAGGGCGACGATGAAGCCCGCGAGCGCCAGCATGGCGGTCACCGCGATGGCGATGCCGAACAGGCCGCCGAGCGCGTAGGTGGCGATGATGCCGGCCACGATGACGATGGCCGGCAGCGCCGTCGATTCGAGCGAGATCGCCAGGCCCTGGATCACGTTGGTGCCGTGGCCGGTGACGGAGGCGGTGGCGATCGACTTCACCGGCCGGAAGTTCGTGCCGGTGTAGTACTCGGTGATGACGACGATCAGGGCGGTGATGAGGAGGCCGAGCACGGCGCAGCCGAACAGGGCACCCGAGGTGAAGGTGAGGCCGGTATTCGTGGTGAACATGGTCGAGAACCCGCCGAACAGGGCGAAATTCACGCCAGCGATCGCGGCGATCGAGAGCACGCCGGCGGCGATCAGCCCCTTGTAGAGCGCCCCCATGATCGACTGGTTGGCGCCGAGCTTGACCGCGTAGGTGCCGGCGATCGAGGTGATGATGCAGGCCGCGCCGATGGCCAGCGGATAGAGCATCATCGCTTCGAGGACGGCGGCGTTGCCCGCGAAGAAGATCGCGGCCAGCACCATCGTGGCGACCACCGTCACGGCGTAGGTCTCGAACAGGTCCGCGGCCATGCCGGCGCAGTCGCCGACGTTGTCGCCGACGTTGTCGGCGATGGTGGCGGGGTTGCGCGGATCGTCCTCCGGAATGCCGGCCTCAACCTTGCCGACGAGGTCGCCGCCGACGTCGGCGCCCTTGGTGAAGATGCCGCCGCCGAGGCGGGCGAAGATCGAGATCAGCGAGGCGCCGAAGCCGAGGGCGACGAGCGCGTCGATGACCTCGCGGCTACCCGGTGCCAGGCCGGCGCCGCGGGTGAGGAACAGGTAGTAGAGGGCGACGCCCAGCAGCGCGAGGCCCGCCACCAGCATGCCGGTGACCGCACCGGACTTGAAGGCGACCTCCAGGCCGCCGCCGAGCGACTGCGTGGCGGCCTGCGCCGTGCGGACGTTGGCGCGAACCGAGACGTTCATGCCGATGAAGCCGGCCGCGCCCGAGAGCACCGCGCCGATCAGGAAGCCGATGGCGACCTTGATGCCGAGGAAGTAGGCCAGAAGGACGAAGAGAACGAGGCCGACGATGCCGATGGTCGCGTATTGCCGCCTCAGATAGGCCTGCGCGCCCTCGGCGATGGCGCCTGCGATCTCCTGCATGCGCTGCGTGCCCGCATCCCTTCGCATCACGTCACGGATCGTCACAACACCGTAGGCAACGGCGCAGAGCCCGCCCACGATGATCAGCAAAAGTGCGGTCATGCGTGCGTCCTTGGATTTTGATTGTGGTTTGCCGAGCCGGGCCGGGATGGCCAACGGACGTTGCTCGGTTTGAGGCGCCCTCCCTGGAGAAGCTGAACTTGATTGCCAAACTTCGGCGTTCAGCGCAAATGCCTCGTGCCGTTGAGAACCTTTCGAAACGGCCAAGATGCAAGATAATGACAAGTTTCGGCTTGCTGCAGTGCAATCGCTGCATTGCGAGATAAAAATCTGAACGTACTCATATCCTGAGGGGACGGTTGAGGCGCAGGTCATCCTCACCCGTCGTCGACGCCCCGAAGCCGCGGGGCCGATTCCCGAACCGTCAGACCACGGAGGGATTCGCGTTCCCGACCGCTTCGACGGCAGGGACAGCCGATGAGGGGCCTTCCGCTCGGCGGCGCAGGCGCTGATTCTCATCCTCGAGGCGCTCGCGCGCCGCCTCGCTGTCGCGCAGCGCCGACAGGACGTGGTCGTTGAGAACCATCGTCCGTTGCTGGTCGCCGACCGCGATCGCCCGTTCACCGAGAGCGATCGAGAGCCGGACCTCGACGGCGTCCCGCTCGGCGACGAGTTGCTCACGCTCGTGAAGGAGGCGACGCAGGGCTCGCCCGGCCACCCGGTTGCTGGCCTCGAGGATCGCCAAGCGCTGATCGGACACCGCGAGGCGGCGCCGCGTCTCGATCAGCAGCGCCCGGATCGCGTCGTGCTCGGTTTCGGCCTCGGCGAGGCGACGCCGTGTTTCGGTCAGAAACGCTTCGATCGCGTCGTGCTCGGCCGCGGGCACCATCGGGACGCCGGCGGCCTCATCCGTCGGAGCCCCGGTGAGGACAGCACGCAACCGCCGGAACACGTCATGCAGCGGCATCGGAGCCTCCTGCGGCAGCCTGTGCGGTCATCGACGCTCCGTCCTCCGATCCCTCAAGGCGCCGGAGCGACGGCGCGGAGGCGGCGAGCCGCATTTCCAGACGATGCAGCGGCGCAGTGTAGTGGCGGTAGTCCGGCGACGCGCGCAGCCATGCCAGCAGCGGCCCCGCCTCCCGCTCCGCCAGAGGCGCCTCGACGTCGGACAAAGGCTCCTCCAGACCGAGCAATTCGTAGCGGGCCGCGGCTTCGATCCAGCTCGACGCGAGGGGGGCGTCCTCGTGCATGAACAGCAGGCCGGACAGGAACAGGACCCGCTGGATCATCACGGTCGAGACCTCGACCGGGCAACCGCCCAGGATCTCCGGATGGACGCGCCCGCCGAAGGTGCCAATCGCCATCGTCTCGCCGCCGCTGCGATAGGAGCTGTGCGAGAAGACGCAGCCCAGGGCGGACATGCGCGCGACCTGAACCGCGATCTTCTCGGGGGCGAAGAGGTCCGGGCTCGTCACCAGCGCGACGTAGTCGCCGCGAGCCGCCATCAATCCGAGGCGAAGGCGGGCCGGGAGCCGCCGCTCCGGCGTCGGCCGCAGCCGCCTCTTGCAGGTCCCATCCGCGTCGCCCTCCGCGGCGAGTGCTTCGAGGATGGCGGGATCTCCGACCAGGATCACCTCGTCCGGTCGTCGTGTCTGCGCCTCGACGCTGGCCATCGTCCGGCGTGCGGCCTCCACATCCGATCCGACATCGACCACCACCGAGACCGACGTCTCCGCCGCGCTCGTCCGTGCCATCCGATCCGCCCGGTCGGCGACCCGCCGATTCGGGCTGCGATAGCGCAGGAACTCGCCGGTCCGCTTCAGGAAGCGCTCCCGGCTTCCGTCCACGATCGCGGCCTCGAGCACGCTCGTTTCATCGAGCACGTCGTTCCAGAACGCACAATTCTCGGCGAGCGCCTCGCTGCGGTGGGAGCCCTGATCCGGATGGAGCCGCGAGCGCATCAGGCAGCGCGGAACGTGGACGAAGCTGGCCTCGCGCGCGAGCCTCCACCACATCCGATAATCCTGGGTGTAGGGATAGCGCGCGTCGAAGCCGCCGACGCGCCGAAGCAGGTCGCGGGTGGTGAGGAGCGTGCAGCCGTTGATCAGGCCCTCGTAGAAGGCGAGGCGCGGGTTGAGCGAGAGCGCCGAGTGATCGAGCCGCTGCTCGCCCGTGATGCGGCCGGCGGCATCGATCCACGAGAAGTCGGAGAAGAGACAGACGTCGTCCCGGTCGACCGCGTCGAGGATCCGCACCTGGAACTCGGTCTTGCCGGGCTCGAACAGGTCGTCGTGCGACAGCCACGAGAACAGGCGGCCGGATGCGTTGGCGAGCGCCGTGTTGAGCGCGACCGCCACCCCGCCCTGGGGCTGGTGGAGATAGCGGATCCGATCGCCGAACCCGCGCGCGATGGCGCCGGTCTCGCCGTCGTCGTCCGAGCCGTCATCGACGACGATGATCTCCGTCTCCGCGCGCTGCTGCCGGAGAGCGCTCTCGATCGCCTCGCCGAGATAGTTCGCGCCGTTATGGACGGGAATCGCGATGGTGACGCTGCGGTCGCCCAAACCTATCCCTCTGTCGTCGAAGCTTGCGTCGGGATTTGGATCGTGTCCGGCGCCCGGCGCGTCCGCTCGAAGGCACTGGTCAACTCGCCGCCGAGTTCGACGGCTTCGAGGATGAGGGCCGGGACGTCGATCACGGCCCCCTCGTTGAAGCCGAAATCGGTGAAACTCTCATAGGTCGGAATGTGGTACTTCCGCACCGGACCGCGCCCCGTGACGAGAAAGATCATGTGGGAGCCGGCCGGACGGGCGAGGCAGGTGCCGTCGTTCAGTTCCGGGCCCATGGTGATGGACGGGATGTCCTCGCTGAAGATGATGTCCTCGGCGCCCGAGAACAGAGCTTGATAGACGGCCGGACTCGCGACCCTGTGCCGACGGCCGCCGAAGACGAGCCAGACATCGGGACTCTCCGGCTCTGCCAGACGGAGGCCATCCAGATCGTCACGCAGCGTGTACAAGACGCACCTCGCAAGCCTCGCCCGGGCCGGCGCCCGCTGCCGATGAATCAAGGTTGCGTGATAAACGAGGCCTCCCGATGCATCAAGTTTCGGGCGGAGGCTCGAAGGTCTCTCGAAGCGTTGCACTGCGACACATGCGCTGGGATCGAGTAGAATTTTTAGAGCGAAGCGTTGAGGGGCAGATTGACGACCGACCTCTCCGATCAATCAACCCGAGCGACCTGCTTGAAAAACTCCGCCAAGGAGATCCGGGTATAAAATCGTCCGCGCCCGGCGCCGTTGGTCGTCGGCCGTCTCCGGGGGCATGCGCGAGGAGGATGCTCCAGCGCGGCCGACGAAGGGTCTCAGGCCGCAAGCACTCCTGGAAAGGCCGTCGCCGCGTTCAGGGCGGCGCAGGCGTCGTCCGTCGACACGACGCGTCGAATCGGGCGCCTGGCCATTCGGACCGATCGGGCTCGTCTTGGGGTGAACGGCTCAGCGCAGCGGCGGGGACTTGTAGGCGGGGGCCAGGACGTACCCGTCCGAGTCCCGGCGCGGTCCCTGCGGGGTCGCGGTGAGCATGTTGCCGAAATAATCGTTGCCGGTCGGGCCGAAACTGCCGCCGTTCATGACGGTCGGAACCGGCACGGCACCGATGGCGCGCAGATCCTGCCCGTCGGTGCTGATCGGCGGCCCCCGGAAACGGCCGCTCTCGGGATCGACTTCATGCACCACGGGCCCGCGCGCCTCGCCGTAGGGGCGATCCTGCAGGTTCTGGGCGGCGGCGCCTTGGGCGGCGAGCCCGAGAAGAGAGGCGGCAAGGAGGAGGCGGGCACGGGCCACGGGCTTGCTCCGACGTTAGAGGCTTTGAGCCGAGAGGCGTGCCAGCTCGGCGGAAGAACGCATCGACACGCGAATGAGCCGTGACCGCTCGCAGGGCGATCGCACCGGCTCGGGCCGACGTCTCGAGGGCGCGATCAAACCCCGAGACGTGACAAGGAAAGGTTGACGCGGGAGCCCGCCGTCAGCCCTTCGATTGCAGGACGGCGCGCGGTTCGCGCACCATGGGTGTGCAATCCGACTTGTAGGCGTTCAGCGGCAACGGCGTCGAGCTGCAGGAATAGGCTTCTTCCGGCGAGGGGGCGGGCACGGGGTCGCGCGCCACGATCGGGTGGGGGGCGCAGGCTCCGGCGGCGGCGCCGGCGAGCGCCAGGGCGGCGAAGAGCTTCAGGCGGCGCATGCGGGTCCTCGAAACACGTCCGCCCGCCGGGACGGCCCGGCGGCAAAACGGGAGAAGACCCTGCGGACGCGGACGCCCACTGACAAGCTTTCCGCCCCCGATGCGCCGGCGAACAGGGCCGATTGCCCGGCCCTGTCGCCCCGCCGCAACAACCCCCGACGGCGAGCGCGCCGGGCTCAGACCGCCTTCTGCATCGGCACGACGTTGTGCAGCGTGCGGTCGGCACCGTCGAAGAAGCGGCGGACGTTGCGCGCCGCCTGCCGGATGCGCTGCTCGTTCTCGACGAGCGCGATGCGGACGTACTCGTCGCCGTGCTCGCCGAAGCCGATGCCGGGTGCCACCGCGACGTCCGACTTCTCGAGGAGCAGCTTGGAGAATTCCAGGCTGCCGAGCTCCCGGAACTTTTCCGGGATCGGCACCCAGGCGAACATCGAGGCTTCCGGCGTCGGCAGCTTCCAGCCGGCCTTGCCGAAGGATTCGATCAGGGCGTCGCGGCGCTTCTTGTAGGTCGCCCGCATCTCCTTGATGCAGTCGTCCGGCCCGTTGAGCGCGGCGGTGGCCGCCACCTGGATCGGCGTGAAGGCGCCGTAATCGAGGTAGGACTTCACCCGCGTCAGCGCCGCGAGCAGGCGCTCGTTGCCGACGGCGAAGCCCATGCGCCAGCCCGCCATCGAGAAGGTCTTGGACAGCGAGGTGAACTCGACCGTGCAATCCATGGCGCCCGGCACCTGTAGCACGGAGGGCGGCGGGTTGTTGTCGTCGAAATAGACCTCGGCATAGGCGAGATCCGAGAGCAGGATCAGCTCGTGCTTTTTCGCGAAGGCGACGAGGTCGCGGTAGAAGTCGAGGCTCGCCACGTAGGCCGTCGGGTTCGACGGATAGCAGACGACGAGCGCCACCGGCTTCGGGATCGAGTGGACGACCGCCTTCTCCAGCGCCGGGAACATCGCCGGGGTCGGCTCGGCCGGCACGGAGCGGATCACGCCGCCCGCCATCAGGAAGCCGAAGGCGTGGATCGGGTAACTGGGATTGGGGACCAGCACCACGTCGCCCGGCGCCGTGATCGCCTGCGCCATGTTGGCGAAGCCCTCCTTCGAGCCCAGCGTCGCCACGACCTGGGTCTCGGGGTTGAGGCTCACGCCGAAGCGGCGCTGGTAGTAGCCGGCCTGGGCGCGGCGCAGGCCGGCGATGCCCTTGGAGGCGGAGTAGCGATCGGTGCGCGGCTTGCCGGCGGTCTCGACGAGCTTCTCGATGACGTGGCGCGGGGCATCCAGATCCGGGTTGCCCATGCCGAGATCGATGATGTCGGCGCCGCGGGCTCGGGCGGCGGCCTTGATCCGGTTCACCTGCTCGAAGACGTAAGGCGGAAGGCGCTTGATGCGGTGGAAATCGGTCATGGCGTCGTTCTGTCCGGTGTCGCGAACCCTCCCCCCGCAAGGAATCGTCGGCGGTGAGGAGTCGGCCTGTTTACCATCGACGCGTCCGCGCGCCGATACGAAATCGCAATGCCCGGCCCGAAAGGCGAGGCGGAGGGCTCACTGCACCGGATTGGGCGTGAGCCCCTTGGCGGCGTCCTTCGCCGCCCCTTCCGCCGCGCGCCCCTTGGCCTCGTTGCGGTTGCGCGCCCCTTCGAGTTCCGCCTGCAAGGCCGTCTGCCCGGCCGAGTTGCGGGCGCGGAGGTCGCGACGGGGCGCCGACTCGCCCACCGGCATGTAGGTCGCGTCGCCCTTGCGGGACTGCTGCACGAAGTCGGGCGTCTCCACCGGCTTGATGCCGGACCCCGCGCCGACCATGGCCGCCTTCAGCGGATTCACGTCGCCCGAACAGCCGCCGGCCGAGGCCGCGGCAAGGAGCGGCAGGGCCAGGGCGATGGTGCGGACGGCACGGCGCACGATCATGACAACGGTCTGGAAATGGAGCCGGGGGCGGGCGACATCTGCTGGGTGGAGCGTTAATTTGTCGGAAACGAGGCTCGGGCCGTCCGGACGGGCGGGATGCGGGCGGACCCTGGGAGGACGTGTCGCGTGGCCACGGAGCGTACGAGCCCGGCACCGCCGGATTTCGAGACCATCGCGCGCAACGCGAACCAACTCGCGGAGGTGTTCCGGCAGTCGGCGGCCGCCTCCCTCAAACCGTTCGAACAGGCGGGTCAGGGAGCGGGACTTCCGGGGGCGAAGCTCCAGGGCGCCGACGAGATCGACGAGATGACCCGCACGCTCACGCGGGTGGCAGAGACGTGGCTGAAGGACCCCGAGAAGGCGCTCCAAGCCCAGACCAAGCTCGGGCAGTCGTTCGCCACGCTCTGGGCCTCGACCATGAGCCGGATGCAGGGCGCAGCCGCCGCACCGGTGGTCGAGCCCGAAGCCAAGGACAAGCGCTTCGCCCATGCCGACTGGAGCGCCAACCCGGTCTTCGACCTGATCAAGCAGAGCTACCTGATCCTCGGCCGCTGGGCGGAGGAGATGGTCGAGACCGCCGACGGCATCGACGAGCACACCCGCCACAAGGCCGAGTTCTACCTGCGCCAGCTCCTCTCGGCCTACTCGCCCTCGAATTTCGTGATGACGAACCCCGAACTCCTGCGCCAGACGCTGGAGGAGGGCGGGGCCAACCTGATGCGCGGCATGAAGATGCTGCAGGAGGATCTGGAGGCCGGAGGCGGCCAGCTCCGGGTGCGCCAGACGGACCTCAACGCCTTCACCTTCGGCGAGGACGTGGCGGTGACCCCCGGCGAGGTCATCTTCCGCAACGATCTGATGGAGCTGATCCAGTACGCGCCGACGACCGAGACGGTGCTGAAGCGCCCGCTGCTGATCGTCCCGCCCTGGATCAACAAGTTCTACATCCTCGATCTCAACCCGAAGAAGAGCCTCATCGGCTGGATGGTCTCGCAGGGGATCACGGTGTTCGTGATCTCCTGGGTGAACCCGGACGAGCGCCACCGCGACAAGGACTTCGAGTCCTACATGCGCGAGGGCATCGAGACCGCCATCGACATGATCGGGGTCGCCACCGGCGAGAGCGACGTCGCGGCGGCGGGCTACTGCGTCGGCGGCACCCTGCTCGCCGTGACGCTGGCCTACCAGGCGGCCACCGGCAACCGGCGGATCAAGAGCGCGACCTTCCTCACCACGCAGGTCGACTTCACCCATGCGGGCGACCTCAAGGTCTTCGCCGACGAGGGGCAGATCAAGGCGATCGAGGAGCGGATGGCCGAGCGCGGCTACCTGGAGGGCGCGCGGATGGCCAATGCCTTCAACATGCTCCGGCCCAACGACCTGATCTGGTCCTACGTCGTCAACAACTACGTGCGCGGCAAGGCGCCCGCCGCCTTCGACCTGCTCTACTGGAACGCGGACGCCACCCGGATGCCCGCGGCCAACCACTCGTTCTACCTGCGCAACTGCTACCTCAACAATACGCTCTCCAAGGGGCAGATGGTGCTCGGCAACGTGCGCCTCGACCTGAAGAAGGTGAAGGTGCCGGTCTTCAACCTCGCCACCCGCGAGGACCACATCGCCCCGGCGCTCTCGGTCTTCGAGGGATCGGGCAAGTTCGGCGGCAAGGTCGATTACGTGCTGGCGGGCTCCGGCCATATCGCGGGGGTGGTCAACCCGCCCGGTCCCAAGGCCAAGTACGGCTTCCGCACCGGCGGCCCGGCCAAGGGCCGGTTCGAGGACTGGATCGAGAAGTCGACCGAGCATCCCGGCTCGTGGTGGCCCTACTGGTTCCAATGGCTGGAGGAGCAGGCGCCCGAGCGCGTGCCCGCCCGCATCCCCGGAGCGGGTTCGCTCCCCTCCCTCGGCCCGGCACCGGGCACCTATGTGCGCATGAAGGGCTGACGAATAGCGCGGCAACCGTGTCTCCGCCGCGCCGCCGTTGCGGACACGGGACCGTGATTTGCCTTATCTGATCCCGGGGCGGCCCGCCCCGGGAGGATAGAAGCGCGTTGCAGCACGCCACCGAACTCATCTCGATCATCGCGCTCGGACTGGTCTGCGCGTTCATCGGCGGCATGCTGGCTCAGAAGATTCGGCTGCCGCCGCTCGTCGGCTACCTCGTCGCCGGCATCGCCATCGGCCCGTTCACGCCCGGCTTCGTCGGCGATCCGGCGCTGGCGAGCCAGCTCGCCGAACTCGGCGTCATCCTGCTGATGTTCGGCGTCGGCCTGCACTTCTCCATCGGCGACCTGCTCGCGGTGCGCACCATCGCGCTGCCCGGAGCGATCGTGCAGATCGCGGTGGCGACCGCCATGGGCGCGGGGCTGGCCTGGGGCTTCGGCT
>NZ_JBELQE010000063.1:0-1216 GCF_040270385.1 Methylorubrum podarium
TGACCTGACCGGCTGGCTTTGGACCGGGCTGATTGAGAGGATCAGTCAGGACCGAAGGAGTCGGACATGCGGCGAGGACAGAAGACGAGTGCGGAGCAGGTCGTGCTGAAGCTGCGCCAGATCGAGGTGCAGACCGCCCAGGGCAAGAGTTTGGCGTTGGCGTGCAAGGAGGCGGAGATCTCCGAGCAGAGCTATTACCGCTGGCGCAAGGAGTACGGCGGCCTGAAGATCGATCAAGCCAGGAAGATGAAGGACTTGGAGCGCGAGAACGCGCGGCTGCGGCGGCTCGTGGCCGACCTATCCCTAGAAAAGCAGGTGCTGGCGGACGTCGCCTCGGGAAACTTGTAGCCCCCGAGCGACGCCGGCAGGCGGTCGACGGCATTCGGGAGAAGTACGGCCTCTCGGAACGTCACGCTTGCCGGATCGTCGGTCAGCACCGCAGCACGCAACGCTACGTGCCGACCGTGCTGGCCGACGAGGATGATCTGACCCGCGCCATCATTGCCCTGGCGTCCGAGTACGGGCGCTATGGCTACCGCCGCGTCACCGCTCTGCTGCAGGCAGACGGCTGGCAGGTGGGCAAGGATCGGGTTCAGCGCATCTGGCGTCGCGAGGGGCTGAAGGTCCCGAGCCGACATAGACCCCGCAGCCGCCTCTGGCTGAACGACGGCTCGTGCGTGCGACTACGGCCGCTTCGCCGCAATCACGTCTGGAGCTTCGACTTCGTACAGGCTCAGACGCACGATGGGCGAAGCCTGCGCATCCTGACGCTGATCGATGAGCACAGCCGGGCGTGCCTTGCGCTGAAGGTGGCGCGGCGCATCAACAGCCTGGGTGTGATCGAGGCGCTGGCCGACGCGATGTGCCTGCATGGCATCCCAGAGCACATCCGCTGCGACAATGGCCCTGAGATGATCTCGAAAGCACTGCGCAAGTGGGTCGCCAAAGCTGGCTCGCAAATCCAGTACATCGCGCCGGGCTCGCCGTGGGAAAACGGGTACTGTGAGAGCTTCAACGGCAAGCTGCGCGACGAGTGCCTGCGCCAAGAGGTCTTCTACTCGCTCAAGGAAGCCCAGGCCGTGATCGCCCTTTGGCAGAACACCTACAACCGCGTCCGGCCGCACTCATCCTTGGGCTACCGGCCGCCCGCGCCTGTTAGCTTCCCCGATCTGGCCTTCCGGCTACCCATGGCAGCGGCCATGCAGTAGCCTCTCAC
>NZ_JBELQE010000064.1:0-9316 GCF_040270385.1 Methylorubrum podarium
GTCGGGGGAGAGGACGGCATGGTTCCGCGGGGTCGGGCGCAGACGCCTTGGGTGTGACGCGGTTCAACCCCGGACCAGGCTTGGCCGTTCCATGGCAATCCGCCGCCGATCGACGACGCCGCGACGAGGAGACCTCGACCGGGCGTCAGCCGCCCTCGCGCTCCGGCAGCGGCGCCTCGACGGTGAGGACGAGGCCGCGGCTGCGGTAGTCGATCCGGGCCTCGCCGCCGAACTCGGCGGCCAGCACCCGCTCGATCATGCGCGTGCCGAAGCCGACCCGCGACGGCTTCTCCACCGGCGGGCCGTCGAGTTCCTCCCAGCGCATCAGCAGGCGCTTGGGCGCCGTCCCCTCGATGTCCCAGTTGAGGATCACCCGGCCGGACTCGTTCGAGAGGCCGCCATACTTCACCGCGTTGGTGGCGAGTTCGTGCAGCGCCATCACCACGGCGAGCGTCAGGCGGGAGTTGAGGCGCACCTCCGGACCGCCGACCCGGATGCGGTTGCGCGGGCTGACCCGGAACGGCTGCAGCGCGCTCTCCACCGCCTCGGCGAGGGTGACGCCGGCGGTGGCTTCCGAGGTCAGGATGTCGTGGGCGGTGGCGAGCGAGTTGAGGCGCGCGTCCAGCGTCCTGCGGGCGTCGTCGAGGGAGGCGGCGTTGCGCAGGGTCTGGTGCGCGATCGACTGGACCGTGGCGATGGAGTTCTTCACCCGGTGCTTCATCTCGGCGGCGAGCAGGGCGCGCTGCTCGTCGGCCCGCTTGCGCTCGGTCACGTCGAGCGAAATGCCGGCCATGGAGAGCGGCGCCCCGTCCGCCCGGTAAGAGGCGCGGCCGCGCAGCTGCACCCAGCGGATCTCGCCGTCGGGCGCCGAGACCCGGTGCTCCACGTCGTAATCGCTGCGGCGATCGATGGCCGCCTTCATCGCCGCCTGCATCCGCTCGCGATCGTCCGGCACCACCGCCTCGACGAGGTCGTCGTAGGTGAAGGGCTCGCCGAGCGGGCGGCCGAAATTCAGCTTGCACAGGTCGGAGGCGACGAGCCGGCGCTCGGCGAGGTCGAGGCTCCAGGCGCCGAGCCGGCCGGCGGCCAGCATGAATTCGAGGCGGTGCTCGCTGCGGGTGAGGTCGTCGTTGCGGCGCTCGACCTCCTGCTCCAGCGCGTCGCGGTCGCGCTGGAGCCGCACCATCCGGTCGCGCTCCAGCGTCACGTCGAACTGCGAGGCGAAGAAGTAGGTGAGCTGCCCCTCGTCGTCGAAGACCGGCGAGATCAGGAGGCGGTTCCAGAACACCTCGCCGTTCTTCTTGTGATTGAGCAATTCGAGCTCGACCGGCACCCGCCGCTCGATGGCGTCGCGGATGCGCGCCACGTCCCGCGGATCCGTCTCCGTCCCCTGCAGGAAGCGGCAGTTGCGCCCCAGAACCTCCTCGCGGCCGTAGCCGGTGAGCTTGATGAAGGCCTCGTTGGCGAAGATGATCGGGTTGTCGGGCCGGTGCGGGTCCGTGATGAGCATCGGCATTCGCGTCGCCTTGACGGCAGCGGCGAACGGATCGGAGCTGTCGGAGACGCGGACCAGTTCGGCATCGATCCGGTCCTGCTCGGCACTGCTGGTCACGTTCGAACGAAACTCCGCGGTTCAGGCACGACACACACCGCGGGCGGGCGGCGGCGCGTGCCGCCGGGACGGCTCACCCCCGGAACCATGAGGCCCGCTCTTATCACCTGCGTCGCGAAGCATCGCATCACAGGCTTGAGAGCGCCAGCACCCGATGCGATGGGCGTTTCGGGTCATGCGTATTCATCGGATGCGGCCACGCTGGAAGGCGGGGCGCCATCGACCGGGCCGTCCGCGAAGAGGTCGTCAGCCCCGGTAGAGGTCGGCGTGTTTCTCGCGCAGAAGATTCTTCTGCACCTTGCCCATGGCGTTGCGCGGCAAGTCCGACGCGAACAGGACGCGCTTGGGGCACTTGTACTTGGCGAGTCGCCCTTCGAGGGCCGCGAGGACCGCCGCCTCGTCGGGCGCGCCCGCGCCCGGCACCACCACCGCCGTCACGCCCTCGCCGAAATCGGGATGGGCGATGCCGATCACCGCGGATTCGACGACGCCGGGCAGCGCATCGATCTCGCTCTCGATCTCCTTCGGGTAGACGTTGTAGCCGCCGGTGATGATGAGATCCTTGCCGCGGCCGACGATGTGGACGTAGCCGTCGCGGTCGATCTTGCCGAGATCGCCGGTGATGAAGAACCCGTCCACCTTCAGCTCGGCGGCGGTCTTCTCCGGCATGCGCCAGTAGCCCAGGAACACGTTGGGCCCCTTGACCTCGATCATCCCGACCTCCTCGGGGCCGAGGGGCGCCCCGGTCTCGGGCTCGACCACGCGCAGGGTCACCCCCGGCAGCGGGAAGCCGACCGTGCCGGCCCGCCGCGGCCCCTCGTAGGGGTTCGAGGTGTTCATGTTGGTCTCGGTCATGCCGTAGCGTTCGAGGATGGCGTGGCCGGTGCGCTGCTCCCATTCCCGGTGCGTCTCGGCCAGCAGCGGCGCGGAGCCCGACACGAACAGGCGCATGTGCGAAGCCGCCTCGCGGGTCAGGCCCGGCTCCTTCAGGAGGCGGGTGTAGAAAGTCGGCACCCCCATCATGGCGGTGGCCCGCGGCATCAGCTCCAGGATCTTTTTCGCATCCAATCGGGGGAGAAACAGCATCGTGCCTCCGGTGGCGAGCACGATGTTGGTGGCCACGAACAGCCCGTGGGTGTGGAACACCGGCAGGGCGTGGATCAGCACGTCCCGCTCGGTGAAGTGCCAGTACTGCGCCAGCGTGAGCGCGTTGGAGACGAGGTTGTCGTGGCTCAGCATGGCGCCCTTGGAGCGCCCGGTCGTGCCCGAGGTGTAGAGGATCGCCGCGAGGTCGTCCGGCCCGCGGGGCACGTCGGCGAAATCGGGGCTCGCCGCGTCGGCGGCCTCGGCCATGCTGCCGCGGCCGGCGGCGTCGAGGGTGCGCAGCTGCGGCACGCCGGCCGCCCGGGCCACCGCCGACAGGTCGGCCTCACGGGCGGGGTCGCACACGAACAGGGCGGGCTCCGCGTCGCCGAGGAAATAGGCGATCTCGGGGCCGGTATAGGCGGTGTTGAGCGGCAGGAAGACCGCCCCAGCCCGCGCCGCGCCGAGATAGAGGAAGATCACCTCGGCGCTCTTCTCGACCTGCACCGCGACCCGGTCGCCGGGCTTCACCCCGAGGGCCCGGAGCGCGCCGGCATAGGCGCCGGAGCGGGCCAGCAGGTCGGCATAGCTGTAGCGCGCGCCCTCCGACGTCTCGATGAAGACCTTGGCGTCCGGCTCGGCCGGGCAGTGGGCGCGCACGAGGCCGAACAGGTGGTTGACGGTCGGTTCGGCCATCGCGGGTTTCCTCACCAAATGTCCTTCGATGGATCCTTGCGACGGATCCTTGCCCTCCGCATTGGCGCGGGCGCGCGCTTGGTTCAAGCGGGAAGGGTCGTGATCGGGCGCCGAGCGGTCTCACGCCGCCGCGCCTGTCAGCGTCACTCCGTCGGGATGCGCCCGACCGAGCAGAGGGTGCGCAGCGACCCGGCGCTGTCGGTGTAGCAGCTCGCCGACCAGCCGTTCTGCTGGATGAAGGACTTGCGCCCCTCGCTGAGCGCCGTCCGGTAGGCCCGCGCCAGGATCGGCTGCACCACCGAGGCGGGCTCGCCGACCACGAGTTCGGCCGCGATCGTCAGCTCGCGAAAATACTCCGCGGAGGGCGAGGGATCGCTGGAGGACGCCTGCACGATCGGCTGCGCGCGACAGGTGAGATCGAGCTTCACCCCGCTCGCCGCCCTCACGTCGATGCTCGGCCCGACCCGGCGGCCGGCCTTCTTCGCCCCCGTCGCCTGGGCGATGCGGGCGGCGAGCGCGTCGCACTCGTCGGCCCGCGTCTGCGCGGCGATGGACAGGAGGAACAGGGCGGCGAGAAGCGGGCGAAGCATGGCGGCAGTTCGGTCTCGAGGTCGTGGGTTCCAGCTGTCCGCGCCCGGCGGAAAGCCGGCGGATCGGGCGCCTTGCCGGCCTTCTTAGGACATCGGCCGGCCGATGGCTTCCGCTTTTCTCCCACCGCCCCGGGGGGCCGGCTTCGCCCAGGTCACGCTGTGGGCTCGCCTGTGGACGATCTCTCGAATGGCTTCCCGTGCCAGCCGCTTGGCCTGTGGACGGGCGCTGTGGAAGGATGTGGATGGCCGCCCGGGCTTGACCCTGGCCGGTCCGCAACGGAAACCTTCGCCGCCGCGCCGGGAGACGCGCTGGACACGATCGGAGGACCGAGGATGCCGAACCCGCCGAGCCTCAGACGGCACAAGCCGACGCGCGCGCCGCTCCTGATCGCGCTGGCCCTTGCGCTGGCCGGACCGGCGGCGGCCCAGGCGCCGTCCCAGGGCGAGCCGGCGGCGCAGCCGCGATCTTCCCGCGCCAAGGCGACGAATCCGCCGGTCCAGCCGATCCAGATCTGGGACGCGCGCATCGAGGGCGGGGACCTGCGCATCACCGGCAGCGCGCGCAAGAGCGGCGTGACCGTGATCCTCGACGACGACATCTCCGTCCTCTCCGACCGGCGGGGACGTTTCGAGTTCCGGCTGCCCTACCGCCCCCCGACCTGCGTCGCGGTGATCAAAGTCGGCGAGGACGAGCGCGAGGCGGTGGTCGCCAACTGCGCGCCGGAAGGGCCGGCCGGCAAGCCGGGCGACCCGGGTCCGGCTGGACCGCAGGGCACGGCGGGCCTTCAGGGACCGCCCGGTCCCGCGGGCGCCGCGGGGCCGAAGGGCGACCAGGGACCGAGGGGTGAGACCGGACCGAAGGGAGAAGCCGGGCCGGCCGGACCTCCGGGCGCGCCGGGAGCGAAGGGCGAGCCGGGGCCGAAGGGAGAACCGGGTTCGAAGGGCGAACGGGGCCCCAAGGGCGATACGGGACCGAAGGGCGATGCGGGCGCGAAGGGCGAGGCCGCCGCGACCGGGCCGGCGCCGTTCCGCGTCGTGCGGGCACGCGGCTGCACCGAGGCGGGCTGCACGCTCTCCTGCGAGGCGGGCGAGGTGCTGGCCTCGGCCACCTGTCAGACGGGCGGCGCGGCGACCCTCGACGGCGAGGCGAAGGCGTCCTGCGCCGCCGGCAGCGGCGGCATGGTCGGCATCTGCGCCCGGCCCTGATGAGACTGAGCTGGGGCCTGAGCCGGGCCTGGGCCGGGCTCAGTTCCGCCCATCGAGCCAGGCGAGCAGCCCCGTCGCCGCCGCCCGGCCGCTGGCGAAGGCGGCCTGGAGCAGGTAGCCGCCGGTCGGCGCCTCCCAGTCGAGCATCTCGCCGGCCAGGAACAGGCCGGGCCGCGCCCGCAGCATGAACCGGTCGTCGAGTTCGGCGAAGGGGACCCCGCCCGCCGTCGAGATCGCCCGGGCGATCGGGGCCGGCGCGAGGAGCCGCAGGGGCGCCGCCTTGATCGCCGCCGCCAGCGCGTCCGCCGCGCTCGGCAGGGCGTTGCCGTGCGCCTCGCGCAGCAGGCCGATGGCGGCGGGGCTCAGGGACGCCGCCTTGCGCAGGCGGGTGGACAGGCTCTCGCCGGGGCGGCTCCGGCCGAGGCGCGCCTCGAGGGCGTCCCGGTCGAGATCCGGGCGCAGGTCGAGGACGAGTTCGGCGACGCCGTCGCGCTCCACCGCCTCGCGGATCGGCCGCGAGAGCGCGTAGATCACGCCCCCCTCGATGCCGTCCGCCGTCGCGACCGCCTCGCCGCGGGCGCTCGCCGTACCGATTCGCGCGGCGAGGCGCTTGAGCGGCTCGCCCGCGAAGCGCTCCGCGAAATGCGCCGACCACGCGACCCGGAAGCCGACATTGGCGGGCCTGAGCGGCGCGACCGCGACGCCGTTCCCCTTCAGGAGCGGGACCCAGGCCCCGTCCGAACCGAGGCGCGGCCAGCTCGCGCCGCCGAGGGCGAGCACGGTCGCCCGCGGCCGGACGACCCGCGGACCCTCCGGCGTCTCGAAGGTGAGCGCCCCCTCCTCCAGGCCGACGAGCCGGTGCCGGGTGCGGATCGCGACGCCGAGGCCGTCGAGGCGGGCGAGCCAGGCACGCAGGAGCGGCGAGGCCTTGAAGCTCTCCGGGAACACCCGGCCGCTCGACCCGACGAAGGTGGTCTGCCCCAGCTCCTCGCACCACGCCCGCAACGCGTCCGGCGGATAGGCCGCGACCGCCGCCGGCAGGCGCGGATCGACGGGGCCGTAGCGCTCCAGGAAGTCCGGAAGCGGCTCGGAATGGGTCAGGTTGAGCCCGCCGCGCCCGGCGATGAGCAGCTTGCGGCCGACGGAGGGCATGCGCTCGTAGACCGTGACCGGCCGCCCCGCCCCGGCCAGCACCTCCGCCGCCGCGAGCCCCGCGGGGCCGCCGCCGACGATGGCGATGGCGATGGCGTTGTCTCGATCCGCATCCATGGTCCGCGGCAAGCCCCGGAGCGAGCGCCGCTGTCAAGCGCCTCTCCCGTTCCGGGCGGCAATCAAGGATGGAAAATCGCGCTGCCCTTGATTCGACGCGATCGGCCCTCTAACTGCCCGGCATCGGCTGCGGGCCCCTCTGGCGGAACGCGCACCGTGCCCCTCGCGATGCTCCCGGAATCCCGGTGAGGCCATTCGTCCGCCAATCCAGCGGACCGCTCGGGAGGGGGGCGGCAGACGCCTCCGCGATGTCGGAGCCGATGCTCTCCCGAAAGCGAAGCATCCGGTCCCGCGCAATGATGATGGAATTTCTCACCCACGAGTGGCTCGGCAAGCCCGTCTGGATGTGGCTCGGCTTCCACGCCCTGGTGGCCGGCCTGCTGGCCTTCGATCTCGGCCTGCTCCACCGCGACAAGAACCACGAGATCGGGGTGAAGGAGAGCCTGCTCCTCACCGCCTTCTACTTCACCCTCGGCCTCGCCTTCGGCGGCTGGATCTGGTGGATGCTCGGGTTCGACCCGGCCCAGGAATACGTGACCGGCCTCGTGATCGAGAAGTCGCTGTCGATGGACAACGTCTTCGTGATCGCGGTGATCCTCACCTCGCTCGGAGTGCCGCGGGTGGCGCAGCACCGGGTGCTGGTCTGGGGCATCCTCGCGGCGGTGCTGCTGCGCGGCCTGATGATCGGGCTCGGCTCGGCCCTGGTGCAGCAGGCGCACTGGGTGCTCTCGGTCTTCGCCGCCTTCCTGATCTACATCGGCATCAAGATGCTCGTCTCGAAGGAAGAGGACGAGCAGGACGTCCAGAACAGCGCCTCGATGCGCCTGCTCAGGAAGTGGGTGCGTATCACCGACAAGCCGGAGGGTCAGCGCTTCATCGTCCGCAGGCCGGATCCCGAGACGGGCAAGACCGTGCGCTGGCTGACGCCACTCGCCGTGGCGCTGGTGCTCGTCAACATCGCGGACGTGATCTTCGCCGTCGACAGCGTGCCGGCGATCTTCGCGATCACCACCGACCCCTTCATCGTCTACACCTCGAACATCTTCGCGATCCTGGGCCTGCGCGCGCTCTACTTCGCGCTGGCGGCGATGGTGGACCGCTTCGCCTACCTGAAGACGGCGCTCGCCCTGATCCTTCTGTTCATCGGCGCCAAGATCGTGGTGGCCGACACGCTGGAACTCGTCCACCTGCCGCCGTGGGTGTCGCTCCTCGTCACCCTGGTCCTGCTCACCCTCGGCGTCGTCTACAGCCTGTGGCGCACCCGCGGCGCGGCGGAGCCGGAGAACCAGAAATCCTCGGGGCAGGTCGCGCACCGGACCTGAGGGGCGGGAGATCCGCGCGAGCGCCTCTTCCCGATCCGGCACGCTTCGCCCGAGGCGTGTCGGACGGTTCGTTCACGATCCTGCGCAATGATGGGGACAGGCCGGGGAACCGGCTGCGTTCCCAGCGTATTCGGGCCCGACCATGCGGCGTTTCCTGACCGGCGGCATCAAGGCGATCCTGGCCATCGCCGTCCTCTCCACCGCCGCCCACTGGGCGATGCGCGTCCAGCGCGAGCCCGCCTCGCCGGCCCTGCCGGTCGCGGGGCTGGCCGACCCCGTCACCACGGGCTCCATCACCGCGCGGAAGGCCGAGCGCGGGAGCACGGAGGCGGAGATCGTGCCGGCCAGCATGAGCGGCCTCGATCAGGACCACCTCGCCAAGCTGATGGCCGGCGCCGCCTCGGAGCGGCCGAAGCTGCAGAAGGCGGTCGCCAAGCGCTAAGGCTCGCGTCATCGGGCCACAAAAAAGGCCGCCGGCCCGAAGGTCCGCAGCCTTGTCGTGCGCGGGAGCGGAAGCGAACGGCTTCTGATTGATCACTCCGGCAATTCCCCGAACTCCGTCATCACGAGCGTCAGCGAAGCGATCCAGAAGCGCGACATCTCCGGAAAGGTCGCGCTCTGGATTGCCACGGCTTCGCCTCGCAATGACGGAGGTGAGACCGAACCAATCCGTCGGACGTCGGATCAGGCCGCGAGCTGGCGCGGCTCGTGGCGGCCTTCCTTCACCTCCTCGACGATCTTGGCGCAGAAGGCGTCGAGATCGCCGGGATTGCGGCTGGTGATGATTCCGCCGTCGGTCACGACCTCCTTGTCCTGCCAGTTCCCGCCCGCGTTGATCACGTCGGTCCTGATCGAGGCGAAGGAGGTCACGGTGCGTCCCTTGACCGCGCCGGTCTCGATCAGCAGCCAGGGTCCGTGGCAGATCGCGGCGACGACCTTTCCGGAGGTGAGGAAGGCGCGCACCACGTCGAGCGCCTTCGGCTCGAGGCGCAGCTTGTCAGGGTTGATCTGCCCGCCGGGCAGCACCAGGGCGTCGTAGTCTTCGGGGTTCACGCTCTCGAGGTCGAGATCGACCGGCACGTCCTGGCCCCAATCGGTCTTGTCCCAGCCCCGGATCGTCGCCTTGGACTGGCGCGATTGCGGGCTCGCCACGGTGACCGTGGCACCGGCCTGCTTGAGCTTGGCCTGCGGCACCGTCAGCTCGCTCTCCTCGAAGCCGTCGGTGGCGACGATGAGGATCTTCGCCTCTCGGATATCGGGCATGCATTCGCTCCGTCCGTGTCGGGGGATTGCCGGGCCAACCGATCGCTCCCGGCGAGGTTCCGGCATCCGTCACGGCGTCGCACGACGGGAGAAGCGAGACGAAGGAGGAACGGAACCGGACCGGAGGGCATGTGTTGGACCGCCACTCTCCCAATCCTGCGAAGGAGGCGGTCCATGGCCAATCCCGGCGTCCCGACCCCCGAACCCACCCAGTGAGATATAAACATCAGACCCAGCCGACCATACAACGTTTGTATATGACGGTGGTGGCGCGA
>NZ_JBELQE010000065.1:0-1127 GCF_040270385.1 Methylorubrum podarium
AAGGAAAAGTTCTCCCGTACCAAGCCGCACTGCAACATCGGCACGATCGGGCACGTCGATCACGGCAAGACGTCGCTGACGGCGGCGATCACCAAGGTGCTGGCGGAGTCGGGCGGGGCCACCTTCACGGCCTACGACCAGATCGACAAGGCCCCCGAGGAGAAGGCGCGCGGCATCACGATCTCGACCGCCCACGTCGAGTACGAGACGACCAACCGCCACTACGCCCACGTCGACTGCCCCGGCCACGCCGACTACGTGAAGAACATGATCACCGGGGCCGCCCAGATGGACGGCGCGATCCTGGTCGTGTCCGCCGCCGACGGCCCGATGCCGCAGACCCGCGAGCACATCCTGCTCGCCCGCCAGGTCGGCGTGCCGGCGCTGGTGGTGTTCCTCAACAAGGTCGACATGGTCGATGACGAGGAGCTCCTGGAGCTCGTCGAGCTCGAGGTGCGCGAGCTGCTGTCGAAGTACGACTTCCCCGGCGACGACATCCCGATCACCAAGGGCTCGGCCCTGATGGCGCTCGAGGACAAGGAGCCGAAGATCGGCAAGGAAGCCGTTCTGAAGCTGATGGAGACGGTCGACGCCTACATCCCGCAGCCGGAGCGTCCGATCGACATGCCGTTCCTGATGCCGATCGAGGACGTGTTCTCGATCTCGGGCCGCGGCACGGTGGTGACGGGCCGGGTCGAGCGCGGCATCATCAAGGTCGGCGAGGAAGTCGAGATCGTCGGCATCCGCCCGACGACGAAGACGACGGTGACCGGCGTCGAGATGTTCCGCAAGCTGCTGGACCAGGGCCAGGCGGGCGACAACGTCGGCGTGCTGCTGCGCGGCACGAAGCGCGAGGACGTGGAGCGCGGCCAGGTGGTGTGCAAGCCGGGTTCGGTGAAGCCGCACTCGAAGTTCAAGGCCGAGGCCTACATCCTGACGAAGGAGGAGGGCGGTCGCCACACGCCGTTCTTCACCAACTACCGTCCGCAGTTCTACTTCCGCACGACGGACGTGACCGGCGTGTGCACGCTGCCCGAGGGCACCGAGATGGTGATGCCGGGCGACAACGTGACCATGGACGTGGTGCTGATCGTGCCGGTGGCCATGGAAGAGAAGCTGCGCTTCGC
>NZ_JBELQE010000066.1:0-28906 GCF_040270385.1 Methylorubrum podarium
GCGGGGTTGCCCGGGGCCTTCCCCCGGCCCCCGATGGGGGGGGGTCTTGCGGGGGGGGCGGCTCGGATGGCGGTCGGGGATCCGAGCCCGTGCCCGATCCGCACGCATTCGTCGCGGGCGCGGGTCGCCGCGGGGCAATCCGCCTCAGAGCGCGCGTCGGCCCACCACGGCCACGGCCACGCCGAGCCCCACCGCCGCCAGCCCCGCCAGCACGCCCCAGGCGGGCAAGGCCGCGGCGACACCCTCGCCGAGGGCCGCCTGATAGGCCTCGATCGCCCAGGCGTTGGGGGTGAGCCAGCCGGCCTGCTGCAGCCAGGGTGGCATGAGGAAGCGGGGCACCATGCTGCCCCCCACCGCCGAGAGCAGCAGCACGCCGAAGGTCGCGGCGAGATGCGCCTGCTGCCGGGTGGCCGAGAGGGCGCAGGCGGCGAGCGCGAGGCCGGCGGCCATGGCGGAGACCAGGATCGAGGTGACGAGCCAGCCGATCCAGTGGCCGGAAACGTCGACGCCGTGCAGGAGCGCGGCGGCGGCAAAGATCAGGCCGGCCTGAACCACGCCCTGGCCGAGCAGGAACAGGAACTTTCCCAACACGATCACCGGCAGGCCGCCGGGGCCGGCGGCGAGGCGGTCGGCCAGGCCGCCCTCGCGCTCGTCCACCAGGGAGAGCGCCCCCTGCATCGCCGCGAACAGCAGGAACACGGCGGCGATGGCGCCCGCGTAGTAGCTCACCCGCTCGTTGCCGCGCCCGCTCGCGGTGGTGCGGGTCTCGACGAGGCGGGTGAAGGAGAACGGCTCCTTCTTCGCCCGCTGCTCGGCAAAAGCCTCGTCGAGAAAGGCGCGCTCGTCCGGGCCGATCTTGCCGGAGCGCTCCACGTCCGCGACGATGCGCGAGAGCACCACGTCGGGCAGGGCGTCGTTCAGCGCGCGCTGAAGCTGGCCGAGCGCGATCGGCGTGGCGAGCGCCCGCGACGGGCTCTCGATCAGCAGCACCGGCTGGTTCGGCACCGTACCGCCCTTCTCCGCGCCCGTCGGCGCCGCGAGGTCGCCCCGCAGCACCAGGGCGACATCGACCTCGCCGCGGCGCACGGCGCGGAGGGCGGCCGCCTCGTCCGTGACGGTCAGACGCTCGACGCGCAGGGACGGCTCGGCCTCCAGCGCCGTCACGAGGCGCTCCGTCGTGGCGGTGCGGGCAAGGTCGGCGAGCCCGAGATGGATGCGGATGCGGTCGCCGATCGCGCCGGAAAAGATCGCGGCGAAGATCGCGAAGATGACGGTGGGCAGCACGAAGGCCATGGTCAGCGCCGCGCGGTCGCGCAGCAGCGAGAGCCACATCACCCGGAAGGCCGCCGCGATCACGCCGCGCTCTCCAGGCCCGGAGCGTCGGCGAGGCTGTCCCGGTAGAGGGTTTCCAGGCCGGGGCGGCGGACGCGGATCTCGGCGACCGGCACGCCGCCCTGCCGCAGGGCGGCGAGCAGGGCCGCGCCGTCGAGCCCGCCCGCGGCGCCGTGGTCGGCGCGCCAGAACCGCGCATCGCCCGCGAGCGGCACGAAGCCGGACCGGCGGAGCGCCGCCTCGGCCGCCGCATCCGGCGCCCCCTCCAGCACCGCCTCGTGCTCCGGCGGAGCGGTCTCGAACGGGCGCATCAGCGCGGCGAGCGCGCCCTCCCGCAGGATCCGTCCGTCGGCGAGGATGGCCACGTGGTCGGCGAGGCGCTCGGCCTCAGAAAAGTCATGGGTGCTGACGACGAGGCCGGCGCCGCCCGCGCGCAGTCCCGCCAGCACCGCGTGGATCGCCGCGCGCGCCTCGAGATCGACCCCCTGCGTCGGCTCGTCGAGCAGGATCAGGTCGGGCTGGCTCAGCAGGCTCGCGGCGATGTTGACCCGGCGCTGGTAGCCGCCGGAGAGCGTGGCGACGAGCCGCCCGGCCATTTCGGTGAGCGCGCAGCGCCCGATCGCCGCCGCCACCGCCCCGCGCCGCTCCCCCCGCCTCAGCCCGGCGAGCCGAGCGAAGACGTCGAGATTCTCGGCGACGGTGAGGCGGGGATAGAGGGCGATCTCCTGCGGCACGAAGCCGATCCTCTTCCGCGTCGCCCGGTCGGCATGGGGGTCGCCGCCCAGCACGCGCACGGAGCCAGCATCGGGCCGGAGCCGCCCGGCGAGCAGGCGGATCAGGCTGGTCTTGCCGGCCCCGTTCGGCCCGAGCAGCGCCAGCGTCGTACCGCGGGCGAGGGTGAGATCGACCCCGCGCAGGGCCGGACGGCCGCGATAGGCGAAGGCGGCCCCCTCGACGGAGGCGAGGGGCGGGGCGGCGGCGCGCATCGGAAGGCCCGTCAGCGCCGCGGCAGGGGACGGGCGAGGCGGACCCTCACCGCGGCGCCGGGCTCGCGCAGGTCGAAGCTCGCGCTCGCGAAATCCGGTCGGGCCCGGCGCCCGACCGCGCCGGAGAAACCGTAGGGCTCCAGCGGCAGGCCGAGCCCGGTGCGGTCGAGCCGGCCGTTGCCGTTCTCGTCCTGAAAGGCGGCGACCGCCCAGACGCCCGCCGGCACGCCGGTGAAGACGAGGCGCTCGGCGCCGCCGCGGGCCGGGACGCTCCGGCCGATCGGGCAGGCGGCTTCCGTCAACCCGCCCTGGCAGAGGGTGACGTAGACCTCGCCCGGCCCCGGCTCGGAGCCCTCGACGATCACCTCCAGGCTCGCCGCCCGCGCCGGCCCTGCGAGGGCGGCGAGCACGGCGAGGCCCGGGAGAAAGGCCGCCCGCATCAGCTCGGGTCGCCCTGCGTGGCCAGCGGCGAGGTCGTCGGCAGCTCCGCCAGGATCGCGGGCGCCTGCTCCTTGGCGAGATCCTCGATCAGGAGCCGGGCGGAGATGCGCGCGCCCTCGTAGATCACGGGAAGGCCCGAGCCCGGATGCGTGCCGCCGCCGACGAGGTAGAGGCCCGGCCCGAAGCGGTTGTGGGGTCTGAACCACAGCATCTGCATGAGGTCGTGGGCGAGGTTGAAGGTCGCGCCCTCGTGCACCGCGAATTCGTCGCGCCAGTCGCGGGGATCGACCACGCGCTCGTAGCGGATGCGGCTCTCGATGTCGGGGATCCCCAGGAGCTTCAGGCGCTCCAGCACCAGCTTGCGGTAGCGGGGGCCGACCGTCTCCCAGTCGATGCCCGCCTTGAGGTTCGGCACCGGCACCAGCACGTAGAGGGCGGTGTGGCCGGGCGGCGCCATGCCGCCATCGGTGAAGCCGGCATGCTGCACGTAGACCGAGGGCTGCATCGGCAGGGTGCCGCCGGTGATCTCCTTGATGTTGCGCTCGTAATCCTTGGCCAGAAGGATGGTGTGGTGGCCGAGGCTCTCGGGCATTTTGCCCTCGATGCCGAGGTAGAGCATGTAGGTCGAGCAGGAGAGCCGGGCCTTGCCGATCTTGGCGTCGCGCCAGCGCGGGCGGCGCGCCTCCGGCACGAGGTCGCGGATCACCTTGGCGAAGTCGCCGTTCACGACCACCGCGTCGGCCTTCAGCGTCTCGCCGCCGACGACCACGCCGCAGGCGCGCTTGCCCTCGAACAGCACCCGCTCGACCGACTGGCCGAGGCGGATGTCGACGCCCATGCGGCGGCCGAGCCCGGCCATCGCCTCCGAGACCGCGCCGCAGCCGCCGACCGGATGGTAGACCCCGTGCTCGTATTCGAGGAACGAGAGGATCGTGAACAGGCTCGGGCAGCGGAAGGGGCTCATCCCGAGATATTTGGTCTGGAACGAGAAGGCGAGGCGCACCCGCGGGTCGGCGAAGTAGCGCCGCAGGTCCCGGTCCACGCTGCGGCCGGGATGGAGGTGGGGCAGCGCCGCGAGCATGGCCGGGCTCGCCATCGACAGGAAGTTGTCGAAGGGCTGCTCCAGCACCGGCTTGAAGTAGTTCAGCTTGATCCGGTTCTCGGCGAAGAACTTCTCGACGTTCTCGGCATCGGCCGGGGCGAGGCGGGCGATCTCCGCCTTGAGGCGCGGCACGTCGCCGGTGGCGCGGATCTGACCCGAGATGCCGTCCTCACCCTCGAAGACGAGGTTGTATTGCGGGTCGAGCCGCTCCAGGCGGACATGGTCCTCCAGGCGCTCGCCGCAGGATTCGAAGATGTCGGCGAGGATCTGCGGATAGAGGAAGAAGGTCGGGCCGATGTCGAAGCGGTAGCCGCCCGGCGCCTCGACGGTCTTGGTGCGGCCGCCGACCGTCGCGTCGCGCTCGATGACGGTGACGTGCAATCCGGCCTTGGCCAGGAGCAGCGCGGTGGCGAGTCCGCCGGGGCCGGCCCCGACGACGACGACGCGGCGGCCCGATAGGGTACGCAAACCTTCCCGCGACTGCAGCAACGTCCCAAGACTCCCGACCGCCAACCGTGCCGGCAATCTTGGCCGGACTCGGCTCAGGGGCAAGGGGCGCGGATTGTCGCGTGCCGCCGGTCTCAACAGCTTCCGGCCCGGCATCGGCCGGAATCCGCTCGGACCAACCTGAGGTGGCACGCTCCGGATCGCGATCGGCCGCCCTCAGCTCCGCCCGCGCCGCCGCAGCGGCACCACCGCGGCGGCGCCGACCTGCGGCCCGGTCTCGGCATCGAGATCGGGCACGGCGATGATCGGCGCGCCGCGCAGGTCGCGGCGCATGACGATGGCGCCGCGCTCCTCCAGGTAGCCCAGCATCCGCCGGGCGCGGCCCGCGGAACTCGTGCCGTAGGCCTCCGCGAGCGCCGCGTCGGAGGGGCAGGGCGCTCCTTCGAGGGCCGTGCGGGCGATGAGCAGGAACAGCCCGGCGAGATCCTCGGGCAGCGCGGCGGCGATCCCTTGCGCCCGCTCCCAGCCCGGCCCCTCGGCGGTGGCGCCCTGGACGCCGGCCCGGGCCACGGCGAGGCGCCGCTTGAACTCCGGCAGGCCCATCGCCTCGCCGCCGATCCGGCGGATGCGGCAGCGGACGGTGAAGTCCTGGTAGAGGGTGGCCGGCGTGCAGGCGGCCGCATCCGAATCCGCCAGCACCGAGGCGAGGATCTCGGCCATCGCCGCCTCGCGCTCGGCCGGGTCCATCGGCTCCTCCTCCGGCAGATCCTCGCGCACCGGCGGGCGGTAGTTGGCGAGCTGGACCAGCACGTCGGGGCCGGGCGCCCGCGCGGGCTTCGGCCGGGGTGCGGGGAGGGGCCGCGCCTCCTCCTCGGGGGAGGCGGTGAGGATCAGGGCGCGAGCCTCCTCGCCCATGGTCGGCAGCGGCAGCAGGGCGGGGGCGGCGTTGCGGCTCTCCGTCACCGTCGGGCCGATGGCGATCGGCAGCGGGCGCTTCGAGATCGCCGGCCCGAGGCCCACGAAATGGCCGCGGGCGAGATCGCGAAAGGTCTCGGCCTGGCGGCGGTCGAGACCCAGGAGGTCGGCGGCGCGGGCCATGTCGATGTCGAGGAAGGTGCGGCCCATCAGGAAGTTCGAGGCTTCGGCCGCGACGTTCTTGGCGAGCTTGGCGAGCCGCTGCGTGGCGATGATGCCGGCGAGCCCCCGCTTGCGCCCGCGGCACATCAGGTTGGTCATGGCGCCGAGCGAGAGGCGGCGGGCCTCGTCCGACACCTCGCCCGCGGCTGCGGGTGCGAAGAGCTGCGCCTCGTCCACCACCACCAGCATCGGGTACCAGAGCGCGCGGTCGGCATCGAACAGCCCGCCGAGGAAGGCGGCGGCGGCGCGCATCTGGTCCTCGGCGTCGAGGCCTTCGAGCGAGAGCACGACGGAGACCCGGTGCTCGCGCACGCGGGCGGCGATGCGCAGCAACTCGGCCTCGTTGCCGTCCGCCTCGACCACGACGTGGCCGTAGCGCTCGGCGAGCGTGACGAAATCGCCTTCCGGGTCGATGATCGCCTGCTGTACCAGCCCCGCGCTCTGCTCCAGCAGGCGGCGCAGCAGGTGCGACTTGCCGGAACCGGAATTGCCCTGGACGAGGAGGCGCGTCGCCAGAAGCTCGGTGAGGTCCATCGTCCCGGGCCCGTCGCCGGCCCGCCGCCCCAGATCGATCTCGTAGCCCATCCCGTTCCCCGCTGGCGCCCACGCTTCCTAACATGCGCGGGGCGGCCGGGGTCCGCGGCGGGCGGAGCCGTCCACAGGCGGGAGGCCGGGAGCCCTCGTCGTCATCGCGACACAGGATCGCGATCCAGGGCGCGATCTATCCGGAAACAGCGATCCCCGGATGGCTTCGGCTCCACCTTGCCATGACGGATGTCGATCAGAACTCCAGATCAAGGTCCGGAGAAACACTGCCCCTCAGGGCATGAAAAGTGCGGACGAAGTCAGCCTCTTCGTCGAGCCGCCGCCTCGCCAAATGATGCAGCGCGATCGCCCCGGCCGTCGCGACGTTGAGCGAGTCGAAGCCCGGCGCCATAGCGATGCGGACGCGGCGCGCCCGCGCCATCAGCGTCTCCGGCAGGCCCGGCCCCTCGGTGCCGAGCAGCAGCAACGTCCGGGCCGGCGCCTCCAGCGCGTCTAGCCTCTCGCCGCCGCCGGGGGTGAGGGCGAGCGGCGTCAGGGCGTGGCGCGCGGCGAGATCCAAGAGCGCCGCCCCGCTCGCCGCGCGGGCGAAGGGCACGGTCAGCGCCGCGCCGGCCGAGACGCGGATCGCCTTGCGGTAGAGCGGGTCGCAGGTCTCGGCATCGAGCCACACCGCGTCGGCGCCGAAGGCGGCGGCGTTGCGGAACAGGCCGCCGATATTGTCGTGGTTGGTCAGGCCCACGAGCCCGACCACGAGGGCCGGGGCCGGTGCGGGCGGGATCAGCGCCTCGGGCGCCGGTGCCGCGCCGCGCAGGCCCACCGCCAGCACGCCGCGATGGATCGGGAAGCCCGCGACCGCGCTCATCACCGCCTTGCCGGCGAGATAGACCGGCGGGCCGTCGACCCTGTCCGCGAAGAGATCGGACAGGCCCTCCCAGCGCTCGGGCGCGAGCAGCACCGATTCCGCCGCGAAGCGGGCATCCCTTGAGAACAGCAGCCGCAGGGTCACCTCGCCCTCGACGATGAAGCGGCCCTGCCGGCCCACGAGGTCGCGCTCGCGCACGTCCCGGTAGGCGGCGAGGCGCGGATCGTCCGGATCGGCGATGGCGATCGGCTCGAACAAGCGGGTGTCGACTTTCGCTCTCGCATCGTCCTTTCCCGAAAGCCGGCAACCAGCTTCCGGGACGATGCTTCAGGCGTGGCCGCCGCCCATGCGCATGGCGAGCGGGTCGGCCTCCTCCTTCTTCGGCACCTTCACCAGGGCCTCGCCGTCGAGCACGACCTCGTCGCCGACGGAGCAGGTGCAGGCGAGCCGGGCGCGGCGGCGCTCGGGGATCAGCTCGGCCACCACGACCTTCACCTCGACGATGTCGCCGATGCGCACGGGGGCGCGGAAGTTCAGGGTCTGCGAGATGTAGACCGCGCCCGGCCCCGGCAGGCGGGTGCCGAGCACCGCCGAGATCAGGCCGGCGGTGTAGAGGCCGTGGGCGATGCGGGTGCCGAAGGGCGTGCGCGCGGCGAAGTGCTCGGAGAGGTGGATCGGGTTGCGGTCGCCGGTGATCTCGGCAAATCCCACCACGTCGGAGGAGGAGATCTCCTTCCTGAGGATCTCGGTGAGCCCGACTTCGAGATCCTCGAAATAGAGCACGCGCAGTTCGGGCAACATGGTCGACGCCTCCCCAATCCGGACAGCCGCTCGGCAGGCGGCTCGGCAATCCTCTGGCTGAGCTTTCGCCTCGCACAGCCGCGCGCGCAAATCCAGACGGACAATAGACCGAGAGGAGTCCCGAGCGGGAAGCCCCTCGACAGGGCCCGGCGCCTCGGGCAATCACCGGCCCGGTTCGATCTGCCTTCGGGAATCCACCGGTGCCTCGTCTGCCGCCCTCGCCGAGCCTGCGCCCGGTCGTCGCCCGCGTCGCGGCGCTGAACCTCAGCTATTTCGGCATCGAGATCGCCGTGGCGCTGGCCATCGGCTCGGTGGCGCTGATCGCCGACAGCCTCGATTTCCTGGAAGATGCCGCGATCAACCTTCTGATCTTCGCCGGGCTCGGCTGGAGCGTGCGCAACCGGGCGCGGCTCGGCACGCTGCTCGCCGGCATCCTGCTGGTGCCGGGCCTCGCCACCGCCTACGCGGCCTACGAGAAGTTTTCCGCTTTCACCGCGCCGGCCCCGGTGCCGCTGACGCTGACCGGTCTCGGCGCGCTCCTCGTCAACCTCGCCTGCGCGCTGATGCTGGCGCGCCACCGCGACGGCCACGGCAGCCTGACGCGGGCGGCCTACCTCTCCGCCCGCAACGATGTCGCCGCCAACGTCGCGATCGTCGTCGCCGGCCTCGTGACCGCGGTGACGCTCTCGCCCTGGCCGGACCTCGTGGCGGCGGCCGGCATCGCCGTGATCAACGCCGATTCCGCCTTCGACGTGCTCAAGGCCGCCCGCCGCGAGTGGCGCGCCGCGGCCGAGGAGTCGCGGGCCTCCGCCTGATCCCTTCCCCTTGTTGTCGAACGCTCGGACGCCGTGCTGCGCCTCTTCCCCCTCTCCGACCTGCATCTCGAACGGCGCCGCCCGGAGATGATCCCGAAGCCCGCCGCCGCCTTCGACGTGCTCGTCTGCGCCGGCGACCTGCACGAGGGGCAGCCCGAGGCCGGGCTCGCCACGGTGCTGGCGCTGGCGGGGGGGCGGCCGGTGGTGCTGGTGCCGGGCAACCACGAGCACTACGCCCCGACCGGCGACCCGCGCACAGCGCCCGAACTGTTGGCCGCCCTCGAGCACGAGGTCGCGCGGCTGAACGGGCTCGGCAGCCGCATCCACCTGCTCCAGGGCGGCGCGGCGACGGTGATCGGCGGCGTGCGCTTCGTCGGCACGACGCTCTGGAGCGACTGGTCGCTCGCCGGGCGCTGGCTCACCGACGACACGCCCGACCGGCCCGACGACCCGGTCGCCTACGCCGCCGCGCGGATGACCGACCCCGTCACCGGTTCGCGGGAGTATCGCGGCTCGATCCGCCGCGCCGACCGCGCGCCCTGGTCGCCGGCGGACGCGATGGCGGCCCATGCCCGCGAGAAGGTCGCCCTCCTCGACGCGCTCGCCCGGCCGCATGACGGCCCCACGGTCGCCGTCACGCACCACCCGCCGAGCCCGCTCGCCGCCGACGCGTTCCACGGTGCGCCGGGCGTGCCGTGGTGGGTGCCGGCCTTCTACGCCACCACCGTCCTCGACGACCTGCCCGACGCCGACCGTCCCGATCTCTGGATCTCGGGCCACTTCCATGCCGGGCACGACAAGCGGATCGGGCGCACCCGCTGGCTCGCCAACCCCGTGGAAGGACAGACCTTTCGGAACGACCTGATCGTCGAGGCGGGATAACGCGCCGCTTTCGCGCAACCCGATGACGACATCGTGCGTAGCCTCCCGGCCGCGCCATGCGGGTAAAACCGACAAAAAATCCGGGAGATTCGCCATGAACGCCTTCATCGCCGTCGTGCTCGTCTGCGCCAACGGCATCCCGCAGCAGGATTGCACCGACGAGCGGGCGAGCGAGGTGCGCAAGGTCCGCGTCGCGAACGAACTCGGCTGCACCAGCGGCTGGCAGGAGATCATCGCCCGCACCGACCTGCGCGACGAGGTCGGCAAGACGAGCTACCTCAAGACCGAGTGCCGCCGGGTGAAGGAGCGCGAATAGCGTCGGGAAATGCCGGTCCGGCGTCGCCTCCGCGCCGGAATCTGCTATTCAGGCGCGGCCGAGCCTTGAATTCCGCGCGAGCGGGCGGGGCCGACACAGATTTCCGCCGATCGTCGAGAGACTGATGCGCCTGAAGCCCGGACTTGCCGCCCTGCGTCTGCCCGCCTTGGGCATGCTGGCCGCCCTGTCCGTGGCCGGACCGGCCCTCGCCGCCGCACCGCCGGCCCAGCCGACGGAGGGTCCGGGCGGCGTCGGCGACAAGGCTGCCACCATCACCAAGCGCGCGGTCGGCAAGGCCAGCGCGGCGACCTACGTCTTCCACAAGGCGGGTCCCGCCCCCGAGGGCGGACGGCCGGTGGCGGTGTTCCTGCACGCCTGGGGCGCGCCGAACCCGCAGGCCTACGGCGCCTGGATCGACCATCTCGCCCGCCACGGCTGGCTGGTGCTGTTCCCGCGCTTCCAGGAGGTGAACCGCACCCGGCCCGCCGACGCGCCGGCCATCGCCGCGCGCCTGCTCAAATCCGCGCTCGCCGACCTCGCGAGCGACGCCGACGCCAAGCCCGATACCGGACGCCTCGCCCTGATCGGCCACCTGGCCGGCGCACCGCTCGCCGCCCACCTCGCGGCGGAAGCCGCGCAGGAAGGCCTGCCGGCGCCGAAACTCGTCTACGTCGTGATGCCCGGCGGCATCGCCCGGGACGCCAAGTCCCGCGGCATCCCCCTCGGCGCCCTCGACGGCCTATCGCCCAAGACCCTGCTGGTGACGGTGATCGGCGACCGCGACGCCCGCGCCGCGGACGCCGCCGCCCGCCGCATCCTGCGCGACGCCCATTCCGTTCCGCCGGAGCGCAAGCTGTTCGTGCGGGCGCTGTCGGACGACCACGGCTTCCCGGCGCTCACCGCGACGCTCGCCTCGCCCGCCGGGCTCGACGCGGCCTATGACGGCGGCGCGATCAAGCTGCCGCCCGACCCGCCCGGGGAGAAGGCGCCGCCCTTCCGCTGGTCGGCGGACATGGCGCTCTCCGGCGAGCAGACGACGCTCGTCTCGCAGATCAACAACGCCCGCGCCGACAGCCTCGATTTCCTCGCCTTCTGGCGCACCTTCGACATGGCCGCGGCGGCCGCCTTCGCCGGCAAGGACGCCCAGAGCCTGAAGAACGATTCCGCCTTCAGCGACATGCGCCGCTGGGGCGACGGCTGGCCGGTGAAGCGCCTCGGCGTCGAGACGCCGAAGCTGCCGGCGCCCCCCGCCGCGCAGCGCTGACCGCGCATCACCGTCGCAACCGCAGAGGATGTCTTGAGGCCGATGAAGCTGTTCCACTCGCACAGCTCGCCCTTCGTGCGGAAGGTGATGGTGGTCGCCCACGAACTCGGCCTCGCCGAGCGGCTGGAGTTGCTGCCGAGCGCCGTCCACCCGGTCAAGCGCGACCGCTCGGTGCTGGCGCAGCACCCGCTCGCCCAGGTGCCGACCCTGATCCTCGAGACCGGCGAGAGCCTCGCCGACAGCCGGGTGATCTGCGAGTATCTCGACGCCGAGGCCGGCGGGCGCCTGTTTCCGGCGCAGGGCGCCGCGCGCTGGCGGGCGCTCAACGCGCAATCGACCGCCGACGGCGTGCTCGATGCCGCCCTGCTGATCCGCTACGAGCTGACGGCGCGGCCGGAATCCGAGCGCTCGGCGGCCTGGATCGAGGGGCAGACCGCGAAGATCGAGAGCGCGCTCGCGTGGTTCGAGGAGCAGGCGGAACGGGTTGGCGATCGCGTCGATATCGGCACCATCGCGCTCGCCTGCGCCCTGGGCTACCTCGACCTCCGCTTCTCCGACATCGCGTGGCGCGACGACGCCCCGAGGCTCGCCGCGTGGTTCGCCCGGTTCGAGGAGCGTCCGGCCATGACGGCGACGCGTCCGCCGGTGGGTTAGACTTTCGCGTGTCTTCCGGCTGGCTCGGCCCTTGCTAAGCTTGGGCCGTCCCACTCGGGAGACTCGCCATGCCCGATTTCGTCGCCGCCGCCCTCGCATCCGCCGTCTTCTGTCTCGGCGTCATCGCCCTCAATGCCCTGACCCGCCTCGCGCTCCAGGCTCATCTGGCGCCGGACGGGCTCGCCGAGAACGGGTTTCTGCAGTTCGGCGGCGCACTCGCTCTCGCCGGGACGACCTATCGGCGGGCGACGCGGATGCCGGGCCGGCTGGTCGGCGAGTAAGCTGTATCGGGCAGGAAAAAGACTGCTCTCTCAGCGCATTGTTCCGATCGGTTGAGCAACTGGATTGCTTCGGCTCCGCCTCGCCATGACGGCGAGGATCACCCGCGCCGTCATGGCGAGCGACAGCGAAGCAATCCGGCACCGCCACGGCTGCCTGAAATGAAAAAAGCCCGCCGCGAGGCGTTCGCGGCAGGCTCCGACGCTGTCCGATGCCCCACCCGCGAACGGGCGAGGCGATCTCTCAGAAGTAGGACTTCAGCACGCCGCGGCGGCGCACGTCGAGGGTGGCGCAGTGGAACGAGCCGCCGAACGGGCCGTAGGACAGGAACGGCGCCGGGATCGGGTCGAAGCCCCAATCCTTGAGGGCCTTGATCAGGGTCGGCTGGCTGGCATCGACGACGATCTTCTTCTCGTCGATGGCGAGCACGTTGATCGAGGTCCAGGGCGAGCACATCGAGATCTTGCTCATGAAGCCCGAGACCGGGTCGGGGCGCGGGGCGATCAGCACGTCCCACTTCTTGAGCACCGCCGGGAGCTTCTCGACGTCGATGTAGTCGGGATTGACCAGCACCTTGCCCGGCGCGAGCGGCATGAACGACGAGTCGATATGCATCGGCTGCGGGCAGCGGCTCTCGATCTCGTGGATGCGGAAGCCCGGGCCGAGATGGCGGCGCAGCCACTCGATGCCCATCAGGTTCGTCACGTTGGAGCGGGTCACGAACAGGTCGCGGCCGCAGCGCACGAAGTCGGCGGCGTCGAAGACCGGCTCGAACTCGTTGACCGTGAACTGCATCGGCTCGCCGGCCTTCAGGTTCGGCACCCGGTAGTCGTAGTTGTAGAGGTCGTCGGTCAGCTGCGGACGCGGCGCCGAGGTCCAGCGAGCACCCGCGCGAAAATATTCCTTGAACAGCGAGCGGTAGGCGTCGCCCTCGAAGTAGCGCGAGCGCCAGCACATCGGGCTCTCGATGATCTCGTCGCCGATCACGAGGTACGGGTCGCGCGGGCAGGCGACGCAGAAGCCGCGCGACGTCCAGCGCGGCGCCTTGAACTTCTTCGAGAAGTCGACCGAGTCGGGACGGCGGACCTTCACGCCTTCGCCGGCCAGGATCGAGATGAAGTTGTCCAGCTCCTGCTGAGCCAGCTTCTTCATGAACTTCGGATACTTCCAGCCGGAGGCGAAGCGGTAGAACGGCTGCGCCGCCCGCGGCAGGTTGAAGATCACGGTGAGGTGGTGGGTCGGGATCGTGGCGCCGTCGAGCGAGCCGACGATCACCTCCTCCAGCGGATCCCACTCGTTCCAGGCCATCACCGGGCTGCGGGTGGCCGGGGCGCGGCCTTCCGACTCGTGGCGGCCCTCGTACCCTTCCGTGAACCCCTTCGACGAGGCGTCGTCGATCAGGGCGGAATCCGCCGTGATCTGCGGCTCGCGATCCATTTTAGGCTCCCTAGAAGCGGCGTCTCGCGACAATCGTCGTCAGCAGCCACCGCGGGCGCCGCTTTGCTCCCCGGTGTGTCAATCGGGTGATAGACAGCGCTGGGCAAAGCTGCAACCTGCCGGAACGCTTCCCGCCACCGGCTAAGCTTCGATGGTCGCTTCTGGTGGGATTTCGACAACACAAGCCTTCGCGATCATTCGAAAGAGGCTGATGAAGCGTCTCACAACACTGGCATCGATCGTCGGATTGGGCACGGCGCTGGCGCTGTTCCTGTCTTCCGGCGTATCCGATGTCACCGCCGCGGTCGTGAGCGCGGGCTGGGGAACGCTCGCCGTCGTGCTCGCCCGCTTCCTCGCGGTCGCCTGGGCCGGTCTCGGCTGGCACGTGGTGTTCCCCCGCGGCGCCGGGCCGACCCTGCGCGACTGCATCTCGCTGCGCTTCGTGCGCGAGGGCATCAACACGCTCCTGCCGGTGGCGCAGGTCGGCGGCGACCTCATCGGCGCGCGCCTGCTCACCCGCCGCGGCACGCCGGGCGGCATGGCCGGCGCCAGCATGTTCGTCGACCTGATGACGCAGGCGGTGACCCAGCTCGTCTTCACGATCGCCGGCCTCCTCCTCCTGATGCAGATCACCGGCGACGGGCCGCTGGTCCGCACCGTCGCGGGCGGCGTGCTGCTCGCCATCCCGGCGCTCGCCGCCTTCTACGTCATCCAGCGCCGCAGCGGTCACCGCCTGATCGAGGCCGCGCTCAGCCGCTTCGCCGCCGGCCGCGAGTGGCGCGCGCTGGGCGCGATCGAGGTGCTCTACGAGAACCTGCGCCGCCTCTACGGCAACCGCGCCCGCGTCGGTGCGGCGCTGCTGATCCACCTCGCCGGCTGGGTCGTCGGCACCGTCGAGGTGTGGATCGCCCTCAACGCCATGGGCTACTCGATCAGCTTCGTCGATGCCCTGGTGATCGAGAGCCTCGCCCAGGCCGTGCGCGGCGCCGCCTTCGTCGTACCCGGCGCCATCGGCGCCCAGGAGGGCGGCCTGATCGCGCTGGGCGCCCTGTTCGGCATCCCGGCGGAGGCCGCGCTGGCCCTGTCGCTGGTCAAGCGCGTCGCCGACCTCTCCGTCGGCCTGCCGAGCCTCGCTCTGTGGAACCTGATGGAGCGCAGGACCGCCGCCTCGTCCGAGCCCGAAACCGCCGAGGCGGTTCGCGAAGGGCTCGGCGCGATCCGCGCGCGGCTCGGCCGCCGTCCCGGTCCCGCCCCGCTCGCCCCGGCCTACGGCTATCCCGCCGCCCGGAACCCGGCCGTCCTCTCCCCCGACAACGAAGCTGGAGCGCTCCAGAAGTGCGCCTGAACCGCCGCACCCTTCTCGCCGCCGCCGCGGCGCTCGCCGTCTCGGGGACGCCGCAGATCGCCCGTGCCGCCGAGGATCCGGCGGTCGAGCCGATCAAGCGTCTCTATGCCAAGTTCGAGGAGGCGCTGAAGAACGGCGCGGGCGACCTCAAGAGCCGTCTCGCGATCGTCGGCGACACCCTGGCCGCCACCTTCGACACGCCGGCCATGGTGCGCACCGCCGTCGGCCCGAAGTGGAAGACCTTCAAGCCCGAGCAGCAGGACGCGCTGACCGAGACCTTCGGCAAGTACTTCGTCACGCTCTACGCCAACCGCCTCTCGCAGGCGGCGGGCGGCAAGTTCGACATCAAGCCGCAGAGCGAGGAGCGCGGACCCAACCGCGTCGTCTTCACCCGCGTCTCGAACAAGGACGGCGATGAATCGGACGTCGATTACGTCGTCAACGCGGGCAACCGGGTGCAGGACGTGCTGCTCAACGGCAATGTCAGCGAGGTCGCCTCGATGCGGGCGAGCTTCGCCGACCCGCTCAAGGGCGGCGCCGACGGCCTGCTGAAATTCATGCGCGAACGCACCGACGGAATGCTCGCCGCCAAAGTCTCGCCGCGAGAGTAAGGGCTTACAAGCGTTTCCTCATGCCGGGGCCGAGATCGATTCGGCGGCATCGAGTTCATCTGGACAAAGGCCCGGAGCCGACCGCCACCCGTCGGGGCGCATCCGGGCCTGACCCTTTCAGACCGCCGTCCGCGGCGCCCGAACCGAGACAGCAGCGAGCAACGCCGCGCCATGGACCTGAACGAGCTGTCGGCCTGGATCGCCCCCGCGCTTCTCCTGATGGCGCTCGCCGGCTGCGTCTACGCCCTGCTCGCCGCCATCCTCGTCGGCCGCTTCGCCGCGCAGCCCACGCCGACGCTCGCGGCCGATGCGCCGCGCCCCGGCGTGTCGATCCTCAAGCCGCTCTGCGGCCTCGAACCGGACCTGTTCGAGAACCTCGACAGCTTCTGCCGCCAGGATTACGCCGGCCCGGTGCAGGTCGTGTTCGGCGTCCAGAACGCCGCCGACCCGGCGATCGGCGTGGTCCAGCGCCTGCGCGCGGCTCATCCGTGCTTGACGATCGATCTCGTGGTGGATGCGAGCCAGCACGGTTCGAACCGCAAGGTCTCCAACCTCATCAACATGTCGGACAAGATCGCCCACGACGTCGTGGTGCTGGCCGACAGCGACATGTCGGTGCGATCCGACTACCTGGAGCGCGTCGTCGCCGCCCTGTCGCAGCCGGGGGTCTCCGGCGTGACCTGCCTCTACCACGGCGTGCCGGGCGACCGCGGCCTCTGCGCCCAGCTCGCCGCGCTCGCCATCGACGTCCAGTTCGTGCCCAACGTCATCCTGGGCACCACCTTCGATCTCGCCCGGCCCTGTTTCGGCTCGACCATCGCGATGACCGCCGCCTCGCTCGCCCGCATCGGCGGCTTCCGCGCCTTCAAGGACGATCTGGCCGACGACTACGCCATCGGCGAGGCCCTGCGCGCCGAGGGCGGCCGCGTGGCGATCCCCGCGCTGACCATCGGCCATGCCTGCGTCGACACCGAGCTGTCCGGCCTGTGGCGGCACGAGCTGCGCTGGAACCGCACCATCCGCAACGTCGATCCCAAGGGCTATGCCGGCTCCGTCGTCACCCACGCCTTCCCGCTGGCGCTGCTCGCCGCGCTGATGCCCGGCGCGGGCGCCGGGGCGCTCGCGGTGGCCGCGCTCGCGCTCGCCTGCCGCATCCTGCTGTGCCTGCGCATCGAGCGGGCCTTCGGCCTCGCGCCGCACGCCTACTGGCTGTTGCCGATTCGCGACATGCTCTCCTTCATCAACTTCACCTGGAGCTTCGTCTCGGGTGCGGTGACATGGAAAGGTCACGATTACCGTGTGGTTGCGGACGGTACGCTGATTCCGGAGCACGGCCTCGGTCGCGAGTCGCGCGCCACCTCGGTCTGAACTCCTAAAACCTCACATCAATACTGTCTCGAGCCTTGAGGCCTTGAACCCCATGCGCACGCTCTTCCTGCAGGCCCCCACCTTCGACGGCTTCGACGGCGGCGCCGGCTCCCGTTACCAGGCCAAGCGCGAGATCAAGTCGTTCTGGTACCCGACCTGGCTCGCCCAGCCGGCCGCCCTGGTGCCGAACTCGAAGCTGATCGACGCGCCCCCGCACAACATCAAGCTCGACGAGATCGTGGCCCAGGCCAACGATTTCGACCTCGTCGTGCTCCACACCTCGGTCCCGTCCTTCAAATCCGACGTGAAGACCGTCGAGGCCCTTAAACGCGCCAACCCCAAGCTCATCGCCGGCCTGATCGGCGCCAAGGTCGCGGTCGATGCCGCCGGCTCGATGGCGCAGGCGCCGGTGATCGACTTCGTCGCCCGCAACGAGTTCGACTTCACCGTCAAGGAAGTCGCCGACGGCGTGCCGATGTCGCAGATCAAGGGTCTGTCCTATCGTGACGCCAACGGCGTCGTGGTCCACAACGAGGACCGCGAGATCATGACGGACATGGACCAGCTTCCCTTCGTCACGAGCGTGTACAAGCGCGATCTCGAGATGGAGAAGTACTTCATCGGTTACCTGAAGCACCCCTACATCTCGTTCTACTCGGGCCGCGGCTGCAAGAGCCGCTGCACCTTCTGCCTGTGGCCGCAGACCGTCGGCGGGCACACCTACCGCACCCGCTCGGTCGCCCACGTGATCGAAGAGATCAAGTACTGCATGAAGGAGTTCCCGCAGACGAAGGAATTCTTCTTCGACGACGACACCTTCACCGACAACCTGCCCCGCGCGGAAGAGATCGCCCGCGAGCTGGGCAAGCTCGGCGTGACCTGGTCGTGCAACGCCAAGGCCAACGTGCCGCGCGAGACCCTGAAGGTGCTCAAGGAGAACGGCCTGCGCCTGCTCTTGGTCGGCTACGAGTCCGGCAACCAGAAGATCCTGAACAACATCAAGAAGGGCATGCGCGTCGAGGTGGCGGAGAAGTTCACCAAGGACTGCCACGACCTCGGCATCGCCATCCACGGCACCTTCATCGTCGGCCTGCCGGGCGAGACCAAGGAGACGATCCAGGAGACGATCGCCTTCGCCAAGCGCATCAACCCGCACACGATCCAAGTCTCCCTGGCCGCGCCCTATCCGGGCACCTTCCTCTACAAGCAGGCGGTGGAGAACGGCTGGCTCGACGTCGAGAACGCCGAGCTCGTCGACGAGAACGGCGTGCAGATCGCCCCGCTGCACTATCCCCACCTGTCGCACTCGGAGATCTTCTCGGCGGTCGAGGAGTTCTACCGGAAGTTCTACTTCCGCGCGCCGAAGATCGCCTCGATCGTCAACGAGATGGTCCGCTCGCCCGAGATGATGAAGCGCCGCCTGCGCGAGGGCGTCGAGTTCTGGCACTTCCTGCGGGACCGCAAGGCCGCCGCGTAACGCCGACAAAGACATCGGAATCAGGAATGGCCGGGCCTTGGGCCCGGCCATTTCCGTTTCCAGGGCTCCGCCCTGGACCCGCGAGAGGGCTCGCCCTCTCGACACCCGAACCATGGGGCCGAGCGTGAAGCGACTGGTCGTCACCGCCGACGATTTCGGCCTGAGCCGCGAGGTCAACGAGGCCGTCGAGCAGTCCCATCGCGAGGGGATCCTCACCGCCGCCAGCCTGATGGTCTCGGCCCCCGGCGCCGCCGACGCGCTCGCCCGGGCGCGGCGCACGCCCTCCCTGCGGGTCGGGCTCCACCTCGTCCTGGTCGAGGCATGGCCGACGCTGCCACCCCGAAACCTCCCCGACCTGACGGACGGGCAGGGGCTGATGCGGCGCGACATGGAGCGCCTCGGCCTCGACCTCGCCCTCAAGGCGAGCGCCCGCCGCCAGCTCGCCGCGGAGATCCGGGCGCAGTTCGAGGCGTTTCGCGCGACCGGGCTCGCACTCGATCACGTCAACGCCCACAAGCACTTCCACATCCACCCGCTGATCGCCGGGATGGTGCTGCGGATCGGCCGCGATTACGGGATGCGGGCGCTGCGGGTGCCGCGCGAGCCGCGCGGCCTGCTCCGCCGCGCCGAGCCCGGCTTCCAGGCCAAGCCCGCCCTCGATACGGCGCCCTGGGCCGCGCTCCTCGCCGTGCGCGCCCGGCAGGCGGGGCTGCTGATCCCGGCCCGGACGCTCGGCCTCGCCTGGTCCGGCGCGATGACGCCGGAGCGGGTCGCCGCCCTGCTGCGCCATCTCCCGGACGGGCTGACCGAGCTCTACACCCACCCCGCCACCGCGGGCGGTTTCGCGGGGGAGGCGCCGGGCTACCAGTATGCAGCGGAGCGCGACGCGCTGATCGCGCCGCGGGCGCGGGAAGCGGTCGAGCGCGGCGGCGTCGAGCGCGGTGGCTTCTCGGATTTCAGGTGATACGTCCCCTCAAGAGAGCGGCGCTGCGAGGCGATGATCGCGCAGGGCACCGTCGAGCGTGATGAGCGATCGACCCTCGACCGCACATTGTGCGCGCAGCAGCCGATCGAAGGGGTCGCGTGTAGGCGGGACAGGCTCGACGTCAGCGAGCGCGTGCTGCGCCGTGATCGGCAGGATCACGGAGCCCGCCGCGTCGAAGTAATCCGCCATGCGTTCTAAAGGCAGCCCCGGATCGAGCTTGCCGAGCCGGGTCTTGATCGCGATTTCCCAGAAACGGGCGACGCTGACCCATGCCTCGATACCGGGCCGTCGCAGCAGACGCTCGGCGGCGGGACTGACCATCGGCAGCCGCTTCAAGGCGATCGCCACGAGGATGTGGCGGTCGAGGAGCAGCCTCACGCGCCGGGATGGGGCCGAGTCAGAAAATCCTCGGGCAGTGGATCGTCGAAGTCGGGCGCGATGAAGCCCGGCTGCCGCACGATTCCATTCTCGCGCAGATAGGCCTCGCCGGCCTCGAAATCGATGCCGCCCCGCGGGCGATGCGGCACGAGATCGGCAATCGGCCATCCCGCGCGCGTCAGCACGACCGTCTCACCCGCCTCGACCCGGCGGGTCAGGTCCGCGAGTTCACTCGCCGCCTCTTCGAGAGAAAGGGTGACCATACCCGCAAGGATGGAAGCCTTGTCGGGTACGGTCCAGCCCGCTCTCACTTCACCGCGGCAGGCTCGCGGGCGACCTCGCCCGGCGGGCGACCGGCTTCCTCGCCCTCGGGGCGGCGGGCATCCGGCTGCTTCGGCGGCGGCCCGAGGAAGGCCGGCACCACGAAGAAGGCCGCCAGCAGGGTGAAGAACAGCGAGAGGGCGAGCAGCTCGCCCATGCTCGCCGTGCCCGGATGGCTCGACAGCATCAGCGAGCCGAAGGCGGTGCCGGTGGTCAGCGCCGAGAAGAAGATCGCCCGGGTGAGGCTCGAGGCCAGCATGTCGACGACGCCCGCGCGCCACGCGATGACGTAGTAGATGTGGAAGGCCACGCCCACCGCCAGCATCAGCGGCAGGGCGATGATGTTGGCGAAGTTCAGCGGCATGCCGATGACCTTGAGCGCCATCAGCGTCCACAGGGTCGCCAGCACCAGCGGCCCCAGCGTCATCGCCACGTCCCAGGGTTTGCGCAGCGCGACCGAGAGCAGGATGAAGATCAGCGCGAGCGCCGTGAGGCCCGCCTGAACGAAGGCGCCGAGGATGGTGTAGCTCGACTCCGTCGTGGCGACCGGCGCGCCCGTGGCGTGGGGATCGACCGTCTGCACCTCCTTGGCGAAGCGGCGCAGCACCTCGTCGTTGTTCGAATCGCCCTTCGGATGCACCTCGATGCGGGCGCGGCCGTCGCTCGTCACCCACTCGGCCTTGAGCGGCTTGGGCAGGTTGTCGAGGGTGATCTTCTTCGGATCGAGCAGCCCGGAGAGGCGGCTCATCAGCGTCTTCAGGTCGGTGGTGAGCGCGACGCTCGCCTCCTCGCGCTTCTCGGCCGGGGCGGCGGCGAGGGTGTCGAGGGTACCCGAGAGGCGGTCCGCCGCCTTCGCGCCCGCCGAGTCGCCGCTGGCGATGGTCTTCAGCGCCGCGGCCGTGTCCTTCAGCGCCTTGACGTTCTCCGCATCCGTCGGCGGCGGCGGCTTGCGGGACGGGTTGAGGGCAGGGCCGAGGAGCTGCGCCGTCTCCTGGATCGTGGCGAGCTTCTGGTCCTGGTCGCGCGGCACGAAGGTGTCGATCGAGATCACCTTGGCGACCGCGTCGAGCCCTTCCAGGCGCTTGGTCAGCTCGGGGACCGCGTCGACGTTCGGCGCCAGCACGTCGATCGAGTTGGGGCTGGTGGCCGGATCCTTGATCAGGTCGAGATAGGTCGCGATCGACTCCACCTTCGGGCTGCGCAGGTGCATCGGGTTGGAGTCGAAGGGCAGCTTCAGGAGGAGCGGAATGCCGGCGACGGTGATCAGGCCGACGAAGATCAGCACCCATTTGCGGTGCTCGATGATCCAGTGATCGACGCCCGCCATCCAGGTCGTCTCGACCGCCCGCTTCTCGCCGCGCGGGTTGAACACGGCGATCAGGGCCGGGAGCAGGGTGAGGGCGAACAGGTAGGCCACGATCATGCCGACGCCGGCGATGAGGCCGAGCTCGGACACGCCGCGGAACTTCGTCGGCAGGAAGGCGAAGAAGCCGGCGAGCAGCGAGACCGCGGCCAGCGTCAGCGACCAGCCGACGCCCCGCGCCGCGCCGCGCAGGGCGGCCTCGACGCTGCCGAGTTCGTAGCGGTCGGCCCGGTACCGCACGGCGAACTGGATGCCGAAATCGATGCCGAGGCCGACGAACAGGGCGGCGAAGGCGACCGAGATCGGATTGAGCTCGCCCACCATGGCGAGGCCCAGGGCCGCCGTGACGACGAGGCCCGAGAAGGTGGTGATCAGCACCGCGACGACGAGCGGGCCGGAGCGGAGCGCCAGCCACAGGAACAGGACGATGGCGGCCGTCGTCAGCGAGTAGTTCAGGAAGGCGTCGTCGGCGAGCGTGGCGAACTCGTCGTCGGCCACCGCCACCGGCCCGGTCAGGCGGATGCGCAGGCCGTGCGCCGCGTCGATGTTCTGCTCGGCGGCGAGCCGCCGGATCAGTTTGGTCGCCTCGCGGCCGGGCTCCAGGGCGTTGTAGTCGAGCACCGGCTGGATCATCACGAACTTGCGCGTGTCCGTGGTCTCGCTGCGCCCGCCCGCGAGCAGGGTCTGCCAGGACATGCGGGCGCGCTGGCCGTCGAGCACCTTGCGCAGGGTCTCGTCGATCTGCGTCATCGGCTGGGCGAGGTCTTCGAGCTTGGCGTCGCCGCTCTTCACGCCCTTCACGCCGAGGGTGAGCACGCGCATGACGCCGCGCAGCGACGGGTCGGCGGCCAGCGGCCCGAGAAGGCCCTGCTGCTCGATCAGGCGCTGGGTCGTCTTCTCCAGATCCTCCTGCGACATCAGCAGGAGGCCGTTGCGATCGAAGAACGGTCCGCCGTCGGGGCGGTAGACGGTCTCGATCTCGGAACGGTGCGATTTCAGGGCCTCGGCGAAGCGCGCGGCGGCCTCCTCGGCGATCTCCGGGGTCTCGCCGTCGATGACCGCGGCCACGAGGTTCGTGCGCTGGGGGAACGCCTTCTCGAAGGCGATCTCGTCCTGGCGCCAGGGGACGCTCGGCTCGATCAGCCGCTCGACATCGGTGTTGATGCGGAACAGGTGGGCGGCCGTGCCGGCCCCCGCGACCGTGAGGAGCGCCGCGGCCACCAGTACCAGCCAGCGGCGCCTGACGGAAAACGCGACGAGACGTTCGATCACGTAAAACCCTGCCTGCCTAACGATCCGGCCTGTCCCCGCGTGACGACGGGCCGGGACATTGCGGTCCCGTCCTCCCCGCGACACAGGACGCGGCGTCCTCAGCAGGCGGCGACGCGCCGAATCGATCCTCGTCTTGGCCCGCGGGACGTGACCCTCACGAGCGAGAAACCGGATGGGCGCCGCCGGCCGGCGGCCCCTTCCCGGCGGATACGGAACACGCGAAGAGCCTCGAAGAGACTCCACGCCGATCATCCGTGTCGTTGGCGCGCTACCTACTTGTCCCGGCGGGGGAATGCAACGCGCCCCGGCAAACCGGCTCACTCGGGCGACGACGGTGCGATTGCGCACTGCACCCGGATTGCGGGGAAATATCGCTTGGCACAAGCATTCCGGACGATGTCGGTGCGATGACGCCCGCGCGACGGCGCAGGAAGCCGGGAAACGCGGGCCGTCGCGCGAGAAATCGTGAACTCGTTTTCGCCCGTGCGGTTTGCCACGCACGAGGAAAGGTCAAAAATCCGCCGCAGAAGGCGGAAATCAGAAGATCATCCCGTTCCGGATCGCGCGGCCGCGGGCTTCGTCCCAGAAGCCTGCGGCCGGCTGCGACACCGGCACGACACACTCCCGTTAAATCGCGCCCGATCGGCGCCCTCTCGGAACGGTTCCAGCCTAATGCGCTGGAATTCTTGTCCTTCTCACGCTAAGCAGCCCGGCTAAGTCCGGAACCACAGCATCTAAGGAGCCGCGTCTTGGGAATCCCCATACGGTACGTCGCGAAGATCGGCGGCTACATCCTCAAGCAGCACATCACCGGGCGGAAGCGCTACCCGCTCGTCATGATGATGGAGCCGCTGTTCCGCTGCAATCTCGCCTGCGCCGGCTGCGGGAAGATCGACTATCCCGACGAGATCCTGAACAAGCGCCTGCCGGTGGACGAGGCCCTCGAATCCGTGCGGGAGTGCGGCGCACCGGTGGTCGTGATCGCCGGCGGCGAGCCGCTTCTCCACAAGGATCTGCCGCAGATCGTGCAGGGCATCATCGCGCAGAAGAAGTTCGCGATCGTCTGCACCAACGCGCTGCTCCTTGAGAAGAAGATCAAGGAGTACAAGCCGAGCCCCTACTTCACGTGGTCGATCCATCTCGACGGCGACAAGGAGATGCACGACCAGTCGGTCTGCCAGCGCGGCGTCTACGACAAGGCGGTGGCGGCGATCGCGAAGGCCAAGGAGATGGGCTTCCGCGTCACCATCAACTGCACCTTCTTCAACAACTCGTCCGCCGACAAGATCGCCGACTTCTTCGATTCGGTGACCCGCATGGGCATCGACGGCATCACGGTGTCGCCCGGCTACGCCTACGAGCGCGCGCCGGACCAGAAGCACTTCCTCAACCGCAAGGCGACCAAGGACCTGTTCCGCGGCGTGTTCCGGCACGGCAAGGAGAAGGGCCGCGAGAAGTGGACCTTCCAGCAGTCGGGCCTGTTCCTCGACTTCCTGGCGGGCAACCAGTCCTACCACTGCACCCCGTGGGGCAACCCGACCCGCACCGTGTTCGGCTGGCAGAAGCCCTGCTACCTGCTCGGCGAGGGCTACGCGGCGACCTTCAAGGAGTTGATGGAGGAGACCGACTGGGACGCCTACGGCACCGGCAACTACGAGAAGTGCGCCGACTGCATGGTCCATTCGGGCTACGAGGCCTCCTCGGTGGTCGATTCGGTCAAGAAGCCGTGGAAGCCGCTGGTGCACGCGATCCGCGGCATCAAGACGGAAGGCGACATGGCCCCCGAGATCAGCCTCGAGAACCAGCGCCCGGCGGAGTTCGTGTTCTCCCGCAACGTCGCCCAGAAGCTGTCCGAGATCAAAGCCTCGGGCGTCGACACCAAGCAGGAAGCCCGCAAGCGCACCGCCGCCTGAATCCGGCTTCCCCGCTCAAGACAAGGCGACCCGCGCGGCACCGGCCGCGCGGGTCGTTTCGTCTCGAGGCCACGCCTCGCCGTCACGGGCGGCCCCACGGCATATGTGATAAAATTACCGCAAATACACTTAAGTTATGTTTAGGTGCCCTGGACCGGGTATCTGACATGAAACCGTGGTCGAGCGCCCGCTACCAGCCCGCCCAACAGCCGTAACAGGCTGACGAAGGGGCTGGGGTCACCATGAATCGACGGGGTCTGGCCGCGAAGGCCGTGGGGTCGTTCGGCTTGCTCGTCGGCCTGGGGAGCGCGGCCGGGGCGCAATCCATCGTCGCGACGAGGCCGAACCTGCAAACGAGCGATGGGCCGGTCTCGACCACGCTCAACGGCACGACGATCACGAACCAGGGCCTGCAGGGCGTCGGCCGTCTTCCCGCGACGACCCGCGACTTCCTCGGCGACACGCTGGGATCCTTCTCCGCCCTCGCGGTGGATCTCGCCTCCTGGCGCCGGGCCGGCGACACCTATACCGGCACGCTCTACACGTTGCCCGACCGGGGCTACAACAATCCCGACGGTGGCCTTTTTACCGACTATGCCGGCCGCCTCAGCCGCTTCACCCTGACCTTCACGCCCGAGCCCGGCGCGAACCTGCCGCAATCGACGGCCTCGCAGCGGCAGATCACCCTGACACCGAACGGCGGGATCGTGTTCACCGACGCGCAGGGCCGGCGCTTCAGCGGCCTCGATCCGGGAGCCGGCACCACCACGCAACTCGGCACGATCCTGCCCTCGGCCACGACCGGCCCGAGCGCCGGCCGGATCAGCCTCGATGCCGAGGGCCTCACCCGCCGCCTCGACGGCTCGTTCTACGTCAGCGACGAGTACGGCCCGAACATCTACTACTTCAACCCGACCGGGCAGCTTCAGGGCGTTCTCGGCGTGCCGGAGGCGCTGCGCCCGCGGACGAACGGCCAGCTCAACTTCAACTCGATCAACCCGCCCGATACCGGCCGGCGCAACAACCAGGGCTTCGAGGCGCTCTCGCTCACGCCGGACGGCCGCAGCCTCGTGACAATCCTGCAGAGCGCGACGCTGCAGGACTCGGGCACCAGCCAGCAGACGCGCGCCAACACGCGCATCCTGATCTACGACGTCGCGGCCAACCCGACGCCGACGGCGCCGAGCCGCGAATACGTGCTGCAGCTGCCGGTCTACCGCGACAACGGCAACGGACAGGCCGCGAACCGGACGGCGGCCCAGAGCGAGATGATCGCGCTCAACGACACCCAGTTCCTCGTGCTCGCCCGCGATTCCAACGGCCTCGGCACCGGCACCACCACGCCCATCGTCTACAAGAGCGTGCTGCTCGTCGACATCGCGGGGGCGACCAACATCGCCGGCGGCGCCTTCGACAGCACCGCGACGCCGATCTCCCCGAACGGCGCGCTGCGGGCGGACATCCGTCCGGTGCAGGTCAGCGAAGCCATGAACATGCTGAACCCGACCCAGTTGGGCCGCTTCGGCATGAACCTCAACACCAACCCGGCGACGCAGACGACGCTGTCGGAGAAATGGGAGGCGATGGGCCTCGTCCCGGTCCTGAGCGAGCGGGCGCCGAACGACTACTTCCTCCTCGTCGGCAACGACAACGACTTCCTGACCCGCCAGGGCAGCATCAACGGCCAGAGCTACGATGCCGGCATCAACAACGATTCCGTCCTTCTCGCCTACCGGCTGACCCTGCCGACCTATGTCGATCCGCTGTCGCTCGCCGTGATGAAGCGGACGGCGCCGGTGGTGCTGCAGGGGCTCGGCAGCACGACGCTGAGCTACGCCGCCGCCGCGACCGGCGGCGTGCAGGATCATCTCTCCGCCCTCCGCCGGGGCGCCGGCACCGCGGCGCCCTGGGGCGAGGGCTGGGGCCTCTGGCTCGGCGGCGACGTCGTCTTCGCCGATCAGCCGCGCAGCGGCAGCCTCGGCCTCGACCGGACCATCGCCCGCGGCACGGTCGGCCTCGACCTGCCCTTCACCGGTCCCTGGCGCGGCGGCGTCGCGCTCGGCGGGGGCGGCGGCTCGCTGACCCGCCCCGGCGGCTACGGCCAGGATCACAGCGCCTACAGCTTCAGCGCCTATGGCGGCTATTACGGGCCGGATTTCTACGCCCAGGCGATCGCGGGCGGCGCGCCGGAGGTCAACCTCGACCGCCTCCGGCGTCCGGCCGCCTACGGCCTCACGGCGACCGGACGGACGCAGGGCAGCGCACTGGCCCTCGACGGCGAGGTCGGCCTTCCGTTCCAGATCGAGCCGTTCCGGCTGACGCCGTTCGCGGGGATCACGCATCTGGCGGCCCGCGTCGAGGGCTTCACCGAGACGGGTGCCGCCGGCAACAACATCGCCTACCAGGGGCTGACCGCGCGACAGACGACCGCGCGCTTCGGCGCCGAGCTCGCCTTCTACGGCTTCGGCCCGCTCATTCCCTCGGTGCGGGTCGCCTACAATCTGGCGATGGGTCCGCAGGGCGGCACCTCCACCGTGCGCCTCGCCAGCGTCGCGAACCCACTCGCCGGTGCCACCCTGACGGTGCCGTTCCTCCGCGACGACTTCGTCACCGCGGGCGCCGGCCTGCAGGGCGCCTTCAGCGAGCAGCTCGGCTGGCGCGTCGATTACCAGGCCGCGATCGGACTGCGTTCGGGGACGGCGCACGGCGTGACGGCGGGCCTGCGCTACCAGTGGTGAGCGCCGCCTGACGGCCGGCCGTTTTCCCTGAGCGTTTGCGAGAAACGCTCAGGCCACCCCGAGACCGGGGCCGAGCCGGGCGCGGCAGCGGGCGAGCGCGGCGAAGGCCGCCGAGGAGTCGCGGCCGAGCCGAACCAGGTCGCCGATCCGGGCGCGGCCGCGCAAGAGCGCGCCGAGCACGGCCCGGATGTCGGGCTCGCCCTCGGGCGTCAGGGCCGTGGCGGCGAAGGCGGGCAGGGCGCGCTCGGCGGGATCGCAGACGACCCGAAGCGCCGCGAAGGGGAGGGCGTGGCGGGCGGCAAAGGCGGCGGCCACGTGCGATTCCATGTCGACCGCCAGGGCTCCGGTGCGGGCGCGCAGGGCCGCCTTGTCGGCGACGGTCATGACCGCGACGTCGGAGCTTACGAGGCCGCCGGTGAGGATGCGGCCCGGCGACCCTCTCAAAGCATCGGACAAGCGGCGGCTGATCTCGGGATCGGCCGAGAAGCGCCCCTCCGCATCGAGATGCGTGCCGACGACGACGTCACCCGGCCTCAGGGCGGGATCGAGGCCGCCGGCGATCCCGAAGCTGACGACCGCGCGCAGGCCGCGGGCGGGCCGCCCGTCGAGCACCTGCCTCAGCCGCGCGGGATTGCCGCCGGCCTGGATCGTCTCGACACCCGGCCCGGCGGCGATGCGGGCCTCGCGGGCCAGTCCCACCACGGCCAGCACCGTGCCGCCGTCCATCGCCCCGCCCTCGGGATCCGCCGCGCGCCGGATCACCGCGTGACGGTGTAGAGCGAGGCGCCCGCGGAGACCGGCGCCGTCACGGTCGAGAACACGCCCAGCACCTTGGCCAGCTCCGCGAACGGTGAACTCGACACGTAGACGAGGTCGCGGTTGCGCATTCGGAAGCTCTGGCTCAGGAACAGCCCCTGCGGGTCGCGCAGGTTGACCCGGTACACCACCGGCACCTGCGGCGAGGCCAGGAGCGGCGAGTTCGGCCGCAGCCGCCGCACCACCGCCGCCGGCTCGTAGCGGAACAGGAACACGCCGGCCGGGTCGGCCTGGGCCTCGCGCAGGCCCGCGGCGCGGGCCAGCGCCTGCGACAGCGTCAGACCGTCGGCCCCGAACGGCACCTCGGTGGTGTTGCCGAGTGCGCCGACCGACAGGAAGGTCTGCGGATCGCGCACCAGCGTCAGGGTATCGTTCGGCCGCACGAAGATGTTCTCGCGCGGGTTGGCGACCACGGTCGTCATCGGCACGGTGACGGTACGGTTGCCGCGCGACAGCCGCACGAAGGTCTCGGCCACCGGCGTGCGCACGCCGCCGGCCTGGGCGATGACGTCGAGCAGCCTGTCGCCGCGGCCCGACAGAGGCACGCGCATGCCCGTGGCGGCTTCACCGGTGACGGTGACCGACTGCGACACCGGCTTGGTGACGGCGACGAGGACCTGCGGCTGGATCGCCTTGCCGGCGAGCTCGGCCTCGATCAGCGCCTGGACGTCCTGGGTGCGGCGGCCGACGACCTTGATGCGGCCGGCATAGGGCACGGTGATGCCGCCGTCGGGGCCGACCACCTGTTCGGGGATCAGGGCGGACTTGGAGCCGGCGGAGAAGCGGTCGGAGACGAGCGGACCGGAGAACAGGCCGCCGGCGCCGGCTTCCCAGACCTGCACCGCCACGTAGTCGCCGACGCCGATCACCGGCTCGAGGGCGGGCCGGTTGTCGCCGAAGGTGACAAGGAGGCTGTCGAGGGGTCGTGTGCGCAGGGACTCGACGATGGCGGGGGTGACGTCGATGATCTCGTAGCGGGCGAACAGGCCCTCGGCGGTGGCGATGTCGGCGCCGCTCT